>CALANQ010000071.1 GCA_937926025.1 uncultured Acidimicrobiales bacterium | reverse complement strand
GTCGGCCGAGCACCCGAAGCACAGCCTCCTGGTCGACGGCACCGCTCGCCTGTCCAACGATGGCGAGTGGCTGCTGATCACCCCGACCGGCGCCATCCTCCACCGGGCGGGCGGCCGCCGCCGCGCCCTCGCCGACGACCAGGCCGTCGCCCCCTCCCGTCCCGCTGCCCCCGATCCAGGCGACCACGGCTGACGAACCTGATCCGACCTCGGTCGTGACCTCGACCCCGCAGCCGAGGTCCGTGGTGGTCCGCTGTTCCAGGTTGCCGCGACAACCGGCATGGGAGGCGGACCTGCGTGCACCTCGTTGTTTCACTTCGGAGCGACAACGGGCTGGGGAGGGATGCCCGTGGACCTCGTCGTTCACTTCGGAGCGACAACGGCGGGTGAGGCGGATGTCGGTGCACCTCGTTGTTTCACTTCGGAGCGACAACCGGTGTCCGGTCCGCGTCCGATGGCTGGGACGATGGCCGAGTCGAGATGGAGGACCGCGGTGTTCCGTCGTTCCACGTTGGAGCGACGATCGGCAGGATCGCCCGCCGAAGCGGTCAGCCGCTGGGGAGCGATCGACCGCCGCCGCCGACCGAGGGCCGGTTCAGCGAGGAGCGGTCGGCCGCCGCCCGGCCGCTGGCGTGGCCGCCGCCGCTGGAGCTGCTGATCCGCTTCGTGCCGAGCCGGGGGAACGCCTCGGTGAAGGCACGGTCCACCTTCGCCTCGCGGCTGGCCATCACCAGCGACACCGAGCGGCCGGTGGGACGGGCGAGCTGCTCCGCCTCGGCCTCCGACATCGCCTGCGCCTCCGCCTCCTTGAGCCGTTCGCCGATCCGCCAGGCGTAGGCCAGGAGGAACGAGTGCCGGAACCGGCGGGGCGTGTCGCCCGGCGGCAGGGGCGCGGCCAGCATGAACCGCACCGCCTGGTGGGAGAGCGAGAGGTAGAGCGAGCGGGTGTGGCGGATGTCGGTCTCGAACCCGACCATGGTGGTGAGCACCCGACCGCCTCGCAGGTTGGCCACCACCACCCGGCACCGGTTGGACTTCGCCACCGCGTTGAGCAGGACCGACTTGGCCGAGGCGTACGGCGGCGTGATGGTCATCTCCACCTGGGCGATCTCGTCGGTGGAGCCGCGGGCGGCGTCGAGCATCGCCTCGTCGATGGCGTGGCGGGCCATCAGCTCCTGCGCCTTGGCCATGAACGCCTCGGCCTCCTCCGGGTAGGAGGTGGACTCGGCCTTGTCGATGAGCGCGGCGATGCGCTCCGCCATCTGGTCGGGGATCGGTGTGTGGTGCATGGCTGCCTCCGGTTCTATCCCCCCGATGACCGGACCATCGTGGCGAGGGGGAGTGACAGCGAAGCGATCGGTCAGGCGGTGCGGATGAGCAGGCCGTCGTCGAGCGGGTGCATGCGCAGGGCTCGGAGCACGGCGATCGACGGTCGGTAGACCACCGCGTGGCCGCCCCGGTCGACGGCCTTGTGGTGCACGTCGGTGATCATCGACACGCCGTCGGGGGTGCAGACCGACACGCAGCGGAGGTTGAGCCACACGGCTTCGTCGTCGGGGCGGATCCGTTCGGCGATGCGGCGGGAGCACTCGGGCGCGGTGGCGGCGTCGAGCTCTCCGACGATGTCCACCACGAGATCGTGTCCGTGGCGGTCGAATGCGATGTCTGCCGCGGGGACGTGATCCACGCCAACCCTCCTCGCTTCCCTGCGCCCACGGATCCGCCCATCGACGCACTCTGAGCGACCCTCTACCCACCCCAAGCGTTTGCAGACCAACAACCATGGATTTCCCCGAGCCGCGCTCGGGACTGGTCTTCAGGCGCCGACGGGGGCGGCGAGGGAGAGGAGGAGCTGCACGGCGGCGGCGAGGGCGTCGAGGTCATCGGGGTCGGTGAGGCGGCCCTCGGCGACCTTCGGCGATACGCCCCAGATGCTGATGGGTCCGACGAGGTGCCCGGCCATGACCTCGATCACCGGAGCCAGGGCCTGGCCGGCCCGGACCCCGCCGCTGCCCGACGCCGTCACCAGCAGCACCGGCGTGTCGATCAGCTCGCCCGACCCGACGATCCAGTCCAGGGCGTCCTTCAGCGCACCCGGGTAGCCGTGCGCGTACTCGGGCGTGGCGATGACCACGGCGTCGGCCGCGGCCAGGGCGGACCGCCAGGCGGCCACGGCGTCGTGCGGCGGCTCGGTGTCACGGTCCGGGTTGAAGTGGGGGAGGTCCTCGATGCCGGCGAACACCTCGAACGTGGCCGACGTGGCGCACGCCGCCCCCGCCGGCGCCTCCGCATCGGCTCGCAGCGTGACCAGCTCCCCGATCGATGCCAGCACCGCGGCCGTGCTCGACCGGCTCTGCAAGCTCCCGGACACCCCAACGACGTGCATCGGTTCGGTTGTACCCCTGTTGCCCGAGGCTGCCAACTGCCAAAGGTCCCAACCCGCCCCCACCGAACCTCACCGAAGTTGGTGTGAAGATCGGTGTCCCGGCCCCAGGTTCACACCAACTTCGGCAGGAGGGCGAGGACGTCCTCGGGGGCCATCGACCCGGGTGGGCGGTGCTCGCGGGCGCACTGGTTGGCGAGGCGTTGGAGGAGGGCGTTGGCGGGGGTGGGGACGCCGTGGAGGCGGCCGAGGAGGGTGATCTCGCCGTTGAGGTAGTCGGTCTCGATGGTGCCGGTGCCGCGCTTGAGGCTC
>CALANQ010000070.1 GCA_937926025.1 uncultured Acidimicrobiales bacterium | reverse complement strand
GGCGAGGCGGATGCGCTGGGCCTCCCCGCCGGCCAACGTGGCCGACGACCGGTGCAGCGACAGGTAGTCCAGCCCCACATCGAGCAGGAACCCGATGCGGGCGTTGATCTCCTTGAGGACCCGCTCGGCGATGAGCTTGTCCCGCTCCGACAGCTCGATGCGGCCGAACGCCTCGGCCGCGTCCTTGATGGAGATGGTGGAGAACTCGTTGATGCTCTTGCCGTCGATGGTGACGGCCAGGGTGAACGGCTTGAGGCGGGCGCCGGCGCAGGCCGGGCAGTCCACCTCCCGCATGTACCCCTCGAACTGCTCGCGCTGGCTGTCGGAGTCCGTGTCGGCGTGGCGCCGCTGGATCCAGGTGATGGCACCCTCGTAGGTGGCCGTGTAGGTGCGGACCCGGCCGTAGCGGTTCTTGTACCGGACGTTGGTCTTCCCGACGCCAGTGCCGTGCAGGAGCATGCGCTGCTGCTTGGCCGTGAGGCTCTTCCAGGGCGCGTCGAACGGGATGTCGTGGTCCTCGCAGACGGACTCCAGCAGGCGCTGGTGGTACTGCATGTGGCCCGACGCCCACGGCTGGATGGCGCCGTCGGCCAGGGAGGCGTCGGGGTCCGGGACCACCAGCTCGGCATCGACCTCGAACTGGGTGCCCAGGCCGTCGCAGCGCTCGCAGGCGCCGTAGGGCGAGTTGAACGAGAAGTTCCGGGGCGACAGCTCGTCGTAGCTCTTGCCGTCGACCGGGCACGCCAGGTGCTGGCTGAACGTGAGCCGGGTGGGCTCCTCGCCCTCCTCCCGGGGCACCAGCTCCACCTCGGCCACGCCTTCGGCCAGGCGCAGCGCCGTCTCGAGCGAGTCGGTGAGCCGGCGCTCGATGCCCTCGCGCTTCACGAGGCGGTCGACCACCACCTCGATGGTGTGGTTCTCGTAGCGGGCCAGCTCCAGGTCCTTGACCGGCAGGTCGTACAGCTCGCCGTCGATGCGGGCGCGGGCGTAGCCCTGGGCGGCCAGGTCGGTGAGCAGCGTGTCGTAGTTGCCCTTGCGCCCGCGGACCACCGGGGCCAGCACCTGGAAGCGGCTGCCCTCGGGCAGCTCCAGCACCCGGTCCACGATCTGCTGGGGCGTCTGGCGGGAGATGACCACCCCGTGCTCGGGGCAGTGCGGCACACCGATGCGGGCGAACAGCAGGCGCAGGTAGTCGTAGATCTCGGTGACCGTGCCCACCGTGGACCGCGGGTTGCGGCTGGCGGACTTCTGGTCGATGGAGATGGCCGGCGACAAGCCCTCGATGAAGTCCACATCGGGCTTGTCCATCTGCCCGAGGAACTGGCGGGCGTACGACGACAGCGACTCCACGTAGCGGCGCTGGCCCTCGGCGTAGATCGTGTCGAACGCCAGCGAGGACTTGCCCGAGCCCGACAGCCCGGTGAACACGATGAGCCGGTCGCGCGGCAGATCGAGCGACACGTTCCGGAGGTTGTGCTCGCGAGCACCGCGGATGATCAGCGAATTAGACACAGAGCAGCAGCCTATCGGCGCCGTCCAACCCGGTGGCGAACACCTGTTCGTTTTCGCCCCGATCACCGCTGGACACGGCGGAGAGGGGCATGATGCGTGCCGTGAACGCGCCCCGAGACCGCAGGGTGTAACCGATGGCCCACACCCACTCCCGCGTGTACTGCGACGGCGTCCTGGTC
>CALANQ010000069.1 GCA_937926025.1 uncultured Acidimicrobiales bacterium | reverse complement strand
AGTCCGGTGATGACGGCGAGCTGCTCCTCGTAGCGGTCGAAACGCTCCTTCAGCGACGGGAACGGGATGCCGTAGGCGTCGTGCTCGGCGTCGAACCAGCCCGATCCGAGGCCCAGCTCCACCCGCCCGCCGCTCATGGCGTCGACGTTGGCCACTGCGATGGCGAGCGGGCCGGGCAGCCGGAACGTGGCCGCGGTGACCAGGGTGCCGAGCCGGATGGTGGACGTCTCCCGGGCGATGCCGGCCAGGGTGATCCACGCGTCGCTCGGACCGGGATCTCCCGGCACGTCGCCCATCTTCAGGTAGTGGTCGGACCGGAAGAAGGCGTCGAAGCCGAGGCGCTCGGACTCCTGGGCCACGGCGAGGAGGGTGTCGTAGGAGGCGCCCTGCTGGGGCTCGGTGAAGATGCGCAGATCCATCCGCCCTTCCTACCGCCTCCCCCGCCCAGCGCGTCGTCCTGCGCCCCATGCGGAGCAATCTCCGCTCCCGCCCGAGCGCGGACCCGATGGTGCCTGCTCCGCCGCCGACCTCCTCACCGGGGACCTCCCCGCGCTGGCGTTGTGGCACCGGGGATGGGGGTCGTACCGTTCCTGCGACGCAGGCGCAGAGAGGGAGCCCCATGGCTGCAACCACCGTCGACACCGACACCCCGCCGTTCCCGGAGTGGCCCACCATCCAGGTGGCACCGGTCAACGGGCTCGAGCTGGCCTACGAGACCTTCGGCGATCCGGCCGACGACGCCATCCTGCTGGTCATGGGCCTCGGCACCCAGATGCTCGCCTGGCCCGATGCGCTGTGCCAGGCCCTGGCCGACGCCGGGCACTTCGTGATCCGCTACGACAACCGCGACGTCGGCCTGTCCACCAAGATCGACGCCCCGGTGCCGTCGATCCCGGACCTGCTGCTCCAGCGCAAGGTCGCCTACCGGATCGACGACATGGCCACCGACGCCTTCGCCCTCCTGGACCACCTCGGCATCGACCGGGTCCACCTGGCCGGCACCTCGATGGGCGGGTTCATCTCGCAGACCATGGCGCTGCGATCGCCCGAGCGGGTGCGCACCCTGTCGCTGTCGATGACCTCCACCGGGTCCCGCAAGGTCGGTCGTCCGTCGCCGGGGGTCATCAAGATGATGGCCACCGCCAAGCCGCCCGCCGACCGGGCCGCCGCCATGGACGATGCCGTCGCCGTGAACACCGTCCTCGGCTCGCCGGCGCACCAGGACGCCGACCAGATCCGGGAGCTGTCGGGCATCGCGTGGGATCGCTCGCACGATCCCGACGGCCGCCTCCGCCAGCTCGGCGCCATCCTGGCTCAGCCCAACCGCACCGAGCAGCTGCGCACCCTGGACATCCCCACCGTCGTGGTGCACGGCCTGAGCGACCCGCTGGTTGCGGTCAGCGGCGGCATCGCCCTGGCCCGGGCCATCCCGGGTGCCACCTTCGTCGGCCACCACGGCATGGGCCACGACCTGCCGCTCACCATGTGGCGCCAGCTCGCCGACGACCAGCTCGCCCTCATCACCCGGGCGGTCGACCAGGGAGCCTGACTCCCTCCGCGGATCAGCCGACCTGGGTCAGCCGACCTGCGGGCGGCCGCTGATGGGGGCCACGAACGTGTAGCCCTTCGCCCGCGCCAGGTCGATGATCTTGGGCAGCGCCTCGATGGTGGCGTCGCGGTTGCCGCCCCCATCGTGGAGGAGGATGATCCCGCCCGGTCCCAGCGCGTCGATGACCGTGGCCACGATCTCGTCGGCCGGCGGCCGCTTCCAGTCCCGCGGGTCGATCGACCAGTAGAGGACGTGCTCGTCCTGCTCGCCGGCCACGTCGTAGATGATCGGCCCGAGCGAACCGCCGGGCGGGCGGTAGAAGGCAGGGGCCTCGCCGGTGGCGTCGATGATCGCTTGGCGGCCGCCCTCGATCTGCTCCTCCACGGTGTCCCGCGGCTCGTCCTCCAGGCCCTCGACGTGGTCCAGCGTGTGGTTGCACAGCTGGTGGCCCTCGTCGACGATCCGCTGGGCCAGCTCCGGGTGCTCCTCCACCTGCGCGCCGATGGTGCAGAACGTGGCCGGCACCCCCTTCGCCTTCAGGATGTCCAGCACCTCCGGCGTGTACGTGGGGTGGGGGCCGTCGTCGAAGGTGAGCGCCAGCACCTTGCCGGTGGCCCGATGGGCGGGCACCCCGGGCGTGACGGGGACGGCCGACACCGTCTCGCCGCTGGTCACCCCGACCGTCGCGTCCTCCACGCCGACGCGGCCGGCGGCCTGCACGTACTGGAGCGCGTCAGGCAGCCCGGTGATGGCCTGCTCGCGGCGGACGACCTCGGTGGCCTCGGTGGTGTCCTCGCCGTCGATCACCTCGAGGGTGGCGGGGTGGTCCAGGACCTCGGCGAGGCTGGCGGGCTCCTCGTCGAGGAGGTAGGTGACCTCGTTGCCGTTGGGGCCGAGCTCGACCTGGTCGACCGCGGACCGCTCCACGCCGGCCGTGCCCTGGACGCCGGCCTTGTCGAGCGCGTCGCCCACGGTGCGCCCGGTCCGGACCCGGACCGACCGGGTCTGGTCGCCGTGGACGACCTGGATCTCGATGGGTGGCGGGGGTGGGGGCGGCGGCTTCGCCTTGGTGGAGCACGCGCCCAGCACGGCCACCAGGCCGATCACGACGATCGGTCGGACGATCCGGTGGATCGGCGCCGGCGGGCGGCGGGGCGGGCGGAGAGCGGGAGACAAGGAAGCCATGGTCGCGTGCGAGCATGTCCGATACCCCCGCGGGCAGATCCGCCAGACCGGCCAGGTGTCACAGCACGTAGCGGCTCGTGGGGGCGACGTCGATGATCGAGAGGTCGATGAAGCGCTGGACGCTCTCGAACATCTCCTTCTGGTGGCGGGCCAGCTTGGCGTCGTCGCCCACCGCGTCGAAGAAGACGTGGAGGTCCGTCATCGCCGCCGCCGGGAAGCACTCCTCGACGATGGCGTGCCACGCCGTCGTCCCGGCGATCAGGGTCCGCACCACCACGTTCTGGGTGTAGGCGAACGTGTCCTGCAGGTCGAGGGCGATCTGGGTGTGGCTGCCGAGCCAGACCGCCAGCCAGTCGTCGACCGCCAGCTCCGCCGGCCGCCGCAGGAACGCCAGCTGCGCCATCCCCGGTGTCCGGTCGCCGGGACCGACCGGGTAGCGGGTGTTGTGCAGCGGCACCGATTCCGTGACCAGGTAGGCGGACAGCTCGGCGCCGGGCGTGGCAGCGCGCACCGCCTGGTCGAACGGCGCCCGGAGGTGATCGGTGGCGCTGTCGACCCACACCGCCACCACGGCGTTGGCGGGCGCAGGCGACATCGCCATGCGCAGCCCACCGGCGGCCGACACGTCGTGGTCGGCCACGTTGACCTGCACACCGTGCGCCCCGAGCTCCCGGAGCTGCCGGCCGAGCGGCCCGACCAGGTGCTTGGTGAGGTCGGCCGGGACCCCGCCCGTGGGGTGGGCGATCACGTACAGCACCTTCTCCATGGATCGGACGCTACCCGTGGTCGAGCCCCCACGCGGGGTGCAACCTGATGGCGCGGTCACCCCGGATGACGCCGCCGAGGCGTCGACGCGACCAGGTCACGAACGGTTGCCCCGCAGCCACCGGTGACCCGATGGGCCGGGGCTGCTCCGCTGGGGCTACTTGGGTGGGCGGGCGCGGGCGGCGGCGGTGCCGCGGTCGACCCAGGTCTGGAGCTGGGAGCGGCGGCCGACGTGCTCCGACGCCACCCGAAGCCATCCCGCCGTCGGCGATCCGCGCATGATCATGGGTTCCGCCTTGGTGCGGGCCAGCAGGGCATCGCGGTCGGCCGGGTCGATGCGGACCATGAGCCCGCCCTGCCCGCTGGCCACCACGGCCATGTTGCCCGCCAGCAGGAACGCCACGCCGCCGAACATCTTCTTCTCGGTGACGTCGGGCTCGGTCGCGAGCAGGTCCCGGATCCGGGCGGCGAGCGCCTCGTCGTAGGCCATGGGCGCAGCGTAGGAGCCGCCGCCCGACCTGTCTCGCGCCGACAGATTCGGGATAGTGGGTGACATGACCATCCCCCACCGCACCGCCGCCGCCGTCCTCGCCACCGGCCTGGTGGGCCTGCTCGGGCTCACCGGCTGCAGCCTGTTCCAGCGCGATGCCGGCGAGCGGGTGCTCATCGTGGGCGACTCGGTCACGTACCAGTCCCGGGCCGAGCTCAAGGAGGAGTTCGACTGGGCCGGCGAGCTCGACATCAAGGCCACCAGCGGCCTGCGCACCGACGAACTGCTGCCCGGAGCCGAGGAGGGCCTCAGCCACGATCCGTCCAGCGCGGTGTTCATGCCCGGCTACAACGACGTGCTCCAGAACCGCGTCGACCAGGCCGCCGTCCCGGAGATGATGGACATCGCGGCCCAGGTGCCGTGCAGCGTGTGGCTGCTGATCCCCGTCAAGGGCGTGTACTCCCCCGACATCGCCGAGGCGTACAACCAGCGGGTCCGCGACGAGGCGAAGGGCCACGACAACGTCCACGTCATCGACGACTGGGCCCGCCTGGTGGACAACTCGCAGAAGTTCGCCCTGGTGAAGACGGCCGACGCCGTCCACCCCAACGACCTCGGCCGACGCGTGGTCGCCGAGGCCATGTCGGCGTCGCTCAAGCGCGAGTGCGACTGACCCCGACGCAGC
>CALANQ010000068.1 GCA_937926025.1 uncultured Acidimicrobiales bacterium | reverse complement strand
CGCCGTCACCGGACTTCGTCAGGCAGGTGCCGTGCCCGCCGCAGAACCAGAGCATGGCGGTGGGGACGTCGTGGTCCTGGAGGACGGCCGTGTTCCGGGCGGCCTCGTCCAGGGTGAAGAGGGTGTCGACGGTGCCCTGCACGAACAGCGTGGGGATGTCGATCTTGGCCACGGCCTCGTCGCCGGGGCCGCGGCTGATGAACCAGTCGACGTCCTCGTCGCTCACGGTGCCGTCGGTGAGGCCGGTCTCCGCCGCGCTGTTGATGTGGGGGTCCAGACGTTCGGGGTCGACGGTGCTGGTGAGGATCTTCGACCAGCCGGTCTTCGCCGTGTTGGCCTTGTAGAGGCTGGTCTGCAGCGAGTTCCAGGCGATGCCGGGGACGATGGCGTCGACCCGGCAGTCGATCGACGCGGTGGTCAGCTGGATGCCGCCGCCGTAGGAGAAGCCGACCATGCCGGCGCGGGGGTCGCCGTCGCCGTCGGTCTGGGCCTCGGGCTGGGCGGCCACGAAGTCCAGCATCGCCCGGACGTCCTGGCCCTCCTTGTCGGGGTCGTTCACGGTGGCGATGCCGCCGGACTCGCCGAAGCCCCGGGGATCCCAGGTGAGGACGTTGTACCCGTTCTTCCACATGCTGCCGATGCTGAGCGCCCCGAACAGGGCGGCGCCGGTGGTGGAGGTGTCGCCCGACAGCGACCAGCCCGGGCCCATGAGGATGGTCGGTGCCGGCTTCTCCGCCGACGCGCTCTCGACCGGGAACCAGTGGAGCCGGATGTCGGTGTCGTCCACCGGCGAGGTCATGGTGAGGTCGCTGGGCACGCCCGCAACCGGCTCCGTCGCGACGTCATCGAACGCGGCGCCCTGGTCGCACTCGTGGCCCGTGGCGGCCGGCTCGTCGCCATCGGGGAAGGTGGTCGACGACGACCCCTTCGCGGCGGTGGTGGTGGCCGTGGCCCCGTCGCTGCCGCCGGAGCTGCAGGACGCCAGGACGAGGGCGGCGGCGAGGACGAGAGCGGGGGTGACGCGGCGCACGGGCCGGGACGCTACTCCCGGTGACGCTTCTCTGACGGAGCGTCAGAACCGGGCGACGTCGAGCAGCCGCTCCGCCACCGCGCCATCACCGACCACATCGAGCGTCGCCAGCGGGCGTCGGCGCCACAGCGCCAGCAGCAGGTCGTTGGCCGGACCCCGGAGGGCGACGTCGCCCTTGGCGTGGGTGGCCTCGACGTCGACGCCGTCGGTCCGCATCGTCAGCAGCCACTCGGCGCCGTCGACGGGCGCCGGATCGTCGGTGCCGTGGATGTGGATGGTGCGCCCGGCCAGATCGTCGGGCAGGTCGCCGAAGCGCTGCGCCCACCGCACCGCCAGGAAGAAGCGGGCCCACTCGTCGATGCCGTCGGCCGCGCCGTCGGCCGCGATCGGGTCCGGTGCCGCACCCCCGGCGGCGTGCACGGCGTCCTGGGCGTCGACCGGTGGACCGCCACCTCCTGGGCCTGCCGGCGCATCCACCACGCCACGTCGTCGACCCCGGCGAAGTTGAGGCACGGCCGGCTCGGATCGGCCGCCGCGAACTCGTCCGCCAGCTCCGCCGCCAGGGCCCGGTACGCCGGGAGGCAGTCGGGGCCCTTCGGCAGCCCGGCCAGCGGCGGGGCGTCGCCCATGCCCTGGCCCGGCTCCAGCCGCAGCATCCCCAGCACCCACTCGTGGATCTTCCCCACGTGGCGCACCACGCGCTCCACATCCCAGTCCTCCAGCGACGGCACCGGTGCGTCCAGCATCGACGGGTCGACGGCTCCGAGCCGGCCCATCTCGACGCGCAGGATCTCCAGGTGACGGCTCGGTTCCATGCGCCGCAGTCTGCCCGAGCCCACCCCACCCCCTCCCGAACTTTCGATGCCGACCGTTGCTGTGCAACGACGAGCGTCGAAAGTTCGGATCGGTGGCCACGTCCCAGGCCGGAGCGGGGTCAGAGGGTGGACAGGCCCCCGTCCACCGGGAGGATGGCGCCGGTGATGTAGCTGGCCTCGTCGGACAGCAGGAAGGTGACGGGCTTGGCCACCTCCCACGCGGTGCCCTGGCGGCCGAGGGCGACGGGGGCCTTGGTGCGGCTGGGGCGACCGGCGGTGGCCAGGCGCCCGAGCGGCGTGTCGATCAGGCCGGGGGCCACCACGTTGGCGCGCACGCCGGACCTCGACCCCTCGAACGCCACGTGCCGGCACAGCCCGGCGAGCGCCGCCTTCGACGAGTCGTAGGCCGGGATGGTCGAGCCGGGACGCAGGCCGGCCACCGACGAGATCAGCACGATCGACCCGCCGCCGGTCATGAGCGGGAGCGCGGCGCGGCACGTGAGGAAGTGGGCTCGCACGTTCACGTCGAACACGGCGTCCCACTCCTCCGGCGTCGTCGTGCCGAGCCAGCGGCCCGCACCGATGCCGACGTTGACCACCACGCCGTCGAGCCCGTCCAGCAGGTCCGCGGCCTCGGCCACCATCGCCGTGCACGCCTCGGCGTCCGACACGTCGGCCACCACCACCTGGGCGTGGCCGCCGGCGTCGCGCACCTGCGACGCCGTCTCCTTGGCGGCGGCCAGGTCGATGTCGGCGCAGGCGACGGTGGCGCCCTCCATCGCCGCGGTGACGGCGATGGCCCGGCCGTTCCCGGCCGGTGCGTCGGGGTCGTCGACGTGGCGGGTGCCGGCGCCGACCACCAGGATCTTGCGGCCCTCCAGCCGGCTCACGCCGGGAGCCCTTCCACGCCGGCCTCCCGCTGGATGCCCAGCGAGCGGAGGGTGAACGCCACCAGGTGGTACTGGCCGACCACCATGCACAGCTCGATGAGCTGGGCGTCGTCGTAGCGTGCCGCCAGCGCGGCCCAGGTGGCATCGCTGATCACGTCGGCGGCGTGGAGCTCGTCGGCCGCGGCCACCAGGTCGGCGTCGACCGCGGCGGCGTTGGCGACCGATCCGGCCAGGGCGGCCATCTCGTCGTCGGTCAGCCCGGCGTGGCGGCCGATGGGGAGGTGGTGGCCCCACTCGTAGTCGGCCCCGCAGTTGGCAGCGGTGCGCAGGATCAGGACCTCCCGGTCCCGGGCCGACAGGGTCCCGCCGGCCAGGAGCAGCCCACCGAACTGCGACCACCGCTTGAGCAGCCGCGGGTGGCGGGCCAGGGTGGCGAAGAGGTTCATGTCGTCGCCGTCGGGGTCGAACTTCAGCGACTGGAGCAGCTCGGCGGTCCGAGGCTCCCGTTCGTCGGGCGGCAGCGGTGCGATCCGGGGGGTGTCGGTCATGCCCCGAACCCTGCCGCAGATCCCCGCCCCGTGCTCGTCCACCCCGATCTCCGGTCGCTGGGGCCGGGTGAGGCGGCTCATGTGACTCGAGATCGGGGGTGGCGGTCGTCACGGTTTCGTTGCGCAAACGGCGCTGGCGTAGGTTTCTGCGCATGACCGAGCACCCCATCCGCGAGCGCCTCGATGACCTGCTCGCACGCAAGGAACAGGCCCGCACGCCAGGGTCGGAGCGCTCCATCCAGCGCCAGCACGACCGGGGGAAGATGCTCGCCCGAGAGCGCATCGAGTACCTGCTCGACGAGGGTTCGTTCCGTGAGCTGGACATGCTGGCCCGGCACCGCAGCCCCGATGTGGCCGACCGCCCCTACACCGATGGCGTGATCACCGGCTGGGGCACGGTCGAAGGCCGCACGGTCTTCGTGTTCTCGCAGGACTTCACCCTCTTCGGCGGGGCGCTGGGCGAGGTGTTCGCCGAGAAGATCCACAAGGTCATGGACATGGCGCTCAAGGTCGGCGCCCCGGTGGTCGGCCTCAACGACGGCGCCGGTGCCCGCATCCAGGAGGGCCCCGTCTCGCTGGCCTCCTACGGCGGCATCTTCCACCGCAACGTGATGGCCTCGGGCGTGACCCCGCAGATCTCGGTGATCATGGGCCCGTGCGCCGGCGGCGCCGTCTACAGCCCGGCCCTGACGGACTTCATCTTCATGGTGGAGGACACGTCGTACATGTTCATCACCGGCCCCGACGTGGTGAAGACGGTGACCGGCGAGGACGTCACGCAGCAGGAGCTGGGCGGCGCCCAGACCCACTCGTCGAAGTCCGGCATCGCGGCGTTCACCGCTCCCGACGACAAGGCCGTGCTCGACGACGTGCGCTTCCTGCTGTCGTTCCTGCCGCTCAACAACCTCGAGACCCCGCCGGTGCTCGACACCGGTGACCCCACCGACCGGGAGACCCCGGAGCTGCTCGACCTCATCCCGGCCAGCGCCAACGTCCCCTACGACATGCGCAAGGTCATCGAGGCCGTCGCCGACGACAACGACTTCTTCGAGTACTTCTCGAAGTGGGCCACCAACATCGTGTGCGGCTTCATCCGCCTCGGCGGTCAGTCGGTCGGCGTGGTCGGCAACCAGCCCTCGGCCTACGCCGGCGTGCTCGACATCGAGGCGTCCGAGAAGGCCGCTCGCTTCGTCCGGACCTGCGACTCGTTCAATATCCCGCTGGTCACCTTCGTCGACGTGCCCGGGTTCCTCCCCGGCGTGGACCAGGAGTACAACGGCATCATCCGCCACGGCGCCAAGCTGCTGTACGCCTACTGCGAGGCCACGGTGCCGCGGATCCAGGTCATCACCCGCAAGGCCTACGGCGGCGCCTACGTGGTGATGGACTCCAAGTCCATCGGTGCGGACCTGGCCTACGCGTGGCCGTCGGCCGAGCTGGCCGTGATGGGGGCCACCGGTGCGGTGGAGATCCTGAACCGCAAGGACATCGCCGAGGCCGACGACAAGGACGCCAAGAAGGCCGAGCTCATCGACGAGTACTCGGAGAAGTGGCTGAACCCGTACGTGGCGGCCGAGCGCGGCTACGTCGACGACGTCATCGACCCGTCGGTCACCCGCCAGATGCTCATCGACGGCTTCCGCATGCTGGAGTCCAAGAAGGAAGAGCTGCCGCCCCGCAAGCACGGGAACATGCCGCTGTGACCCAGGTCCAGATCTCGGGCGACCCCACCGACGAGGAGGTGGCGGCCATCGTCGCCGCCATCGAGGTGGCCACCCCGCGCGCCGGTGCGCCGGTGGATCACCACCCCGAGCCGCCGCGCTGGCGCTGGTCGGGCCGCTGGTGGACCCGCCCCATTCCCCAGCGCCGCGTCCGGCCCTGGTGATCCGCTAGCGCATCTCGTCGCCCCCGGCGGCGATCATGGCCCGCAGCCGCGCGACGCGCGGGTACATGGTGGGGCCGCGCAGATCGACGAGCACCTCGGTGATGTAGTCGAGGTCGAGGTCGGGCCCGTTGCGGATGACGTTCTCGATGTCGACCCAGTCCTTGGTGCGGTTGAACGACAGCCTGAACAGCACGATGTCCTCGGCGGCGGAGAAC
>CALANQ010000067.1 GCA_937926025.1 uncultured Acidimicrobiales bacterium | reverse complement strand
GATGAGGCGGGCGACGAACGAGACGAAGCGGTCGAAGGAGGAGCGCATCAGCCCAGCCGCCGGTCGGCCGGCCTCAGCCGGCCGGGCACCCGTCGTTGGTCCAGTCGGAGAACGTCTGGGCGTCGGCGGTGAGGTCCACGTCGGCCATGTCCATGTGGCCCAGGTCGCCGGCCTTGTCGTAGGCGACGGCCAAGCGCTCCGTGGCGGCGGCCACGTCGTCGGGCATGGAGGCCTCGTACTTCCGGAAGAAGGTCACCGCGCCCGACAGGTCATCGGGGTCGAACACCTCGGCGTACTCCAGCAGGAGAGCCTGGCAGTCCACCGCCCCGCCCGGTTCCACCGCCGCTGTGGTGGTGGAACCGTCGTCGGTGCTGGTGGTGGTCTCGGTGGCTTCGGTCGTGGTGGTTGCCGACGTGGTGGTGCTGCTGGCTTCGGCCTTGGTGGTGGGTGCGGCATCGCTGCCGCCCGAGCCGCAGCCGGCCAGGGCCGCCGTGGCCAGCACGGCGGTGGCCAGGGCGAGGGAGCGGACGGGGTGGGACATGGGCACGGTCCTCGGGCAGGTCGGTCGGAGCGGCCTCAGGCTAGGACCCGCGTGCGTGCCAGGCTTCGCATCGTGGACCATCACGAGGACGCCGAGACGCCGTGGCTGCGGGTCGACACCACCGAGGTCGACTGGGTGGTCGACGGTTCGTTCCTGGCATCGCGCTGGCAGTGCATCTGGGGGCGCGGGTGCCTCGGCGTCCTCGACGAGCCCGCCGAGGAGCTGGGCCAGGGGTGCTGCTCGGTCGGCGCCCACATCGACGGGGACGACGAGGCCCGCACCACCGCGGCGCTCGCCGGGATGTTGGACCCGGCCCGCTTCCAGTTCCACGCCGAAGCCGCCGATGGCGTGTTCAGCGACGAGACCTCCACCAACACCCGGGTGGTCGACGGCGCATGCATCTTCCTCAACCGGCCCGGGTTCGCCGGCGGGGCCGGCTGCGCGCTCCACCTCGGCGCCCTCGACGATGGCGAGGCACCGATGGACTGGAAGCCGTCGGTCTGCTGGCAGCTGCCCGTCCGGGTCGAGTGGGAGCCGATCGCCGGCGGACGGGAGCGGGCCACGGTGCGCCGCTGGTCTCGCGCCGACTGGGGCGACGAGGGCGCCGACATGGCGTGGTGCTGCACCGAGGGCGACCGGGCCTACGGCGGCGACCGGCCGGTCATCGACTCCCTGGCCGACGAGCTCGGCGGGATCATGGGCGAGGAGGTGGTGGTGGAGCTGCGCCGCCGCCTCGGCGGGTCCGGGCGACCCGGCTGAGGCGCGTCGCTACCATCTCGCCAACAGGCTGGAGGGCCCGTGGACCACACCGACCCAGCCGATCCGACCGCCACCCCCCTGGCCGAGGGCGAGTTCCAGGCGGCGCTCGATGCCATGTTCGACCAGGTCGCCATCGGCGAGGCCATCCGCGACGAGTCGGGCCGGATCGTGGACTTCCGGATGGTGTACCTCAACCGATCGTCGCTCGACGGCGCCGGCCGGACCGCCCGCGACCTCGTCGGCCGGACCGTCCTGGAGTGCTTCCCGGCGTGGGCCGAGCACGGTCAGCTCGAGCGCTTCGCCCGCGTGGTGGAGACCGGCGAGCCCTACGTGGCCGATCGCCTGCCGTACGCCGACGTGACCGACAGCGGGACGCCCATCGTCGGCTACTGGAACCTGAGCGTGGTGCGGTTCGGCGACGGCTACATCACCGCGTCGCGCGACGTCACCGACCTGGTGGCCGACGAGCGGGCCCGGCGGGCGGCGGAGCGCCAGGCCGAGCGCAGCCGCCTTGCGGTGGAGCTCCTCCAGCGCGCCGCCCTCCCCGACCAGCTACCGGTCCTCGACGGCATCGAGCTGGCGGCGCACTATGAGCCGGCGGTGGGGGAGCAGCCGGTCGGCGGCGACTGGTACGACGCCTTCGCCCTCGACGCCGGGCGGCTCGGGGTGGTGATCGCCGACGTGTCCGGGCACGGCCTCGACGCCGCCGCCTACATGGTGCAGGTGCGCAACATCGTGCGGGCGCTGGCCGTGGAGCACGAGGATCCGGCCACCGTGCTGGAGCGGGCCAACCACGTCATCAGCCGCCTCGGGGAGCACACCCTGTTCGCCACCTGCTGCTACGCCGTCGTCGATCCCGTCACGGGTGAGGTGGCGTGGGCCAGCGCCGGTCACCTCGCGCCACTCCGGGTCGGCACCACGGCGGCGCACCTGCCCACCGACGTCGGGCCGCCCCTCGGCGTCGATGCCACCGCCCGGTTCCCCGAGGCTCGAGCCGCCCTCGCCCCCGGTGACATGCTGGTCCTCTTCACCGATGGCCTGGTCGAGACCCGCGCCCAAGCCATCGAGGCCCGCCTCGACCTCCTCGCCGACCGGGCCACCGCCGCCCGCGACCTGCCCATCGCCGAGGCCGTGCACCACCTCCTCGCCCTTCCCGGCCAACGCACCGACGACCTCGCGCTGGTCTGCCTCCGGCGTCCGGTGCCGCCCGCAGGCTGATCCGCGCGCCGGGCCGGCGCCCGGCGGGCAACATGGTGGGTCCGAGCTCACCCACCCCAGGAGCACCCCGTGACCCGAACGTCCCACCGGACCGTGATCGGCGCCGTCGCGCTGTCCCTCGCGTTCTTCGCCGCCGCCTGCGGAACCTCCAGCGGCTCCGACAGCGCCAAGAAGGAGACCACGACCACCGCCAAGGCGGCCGACGAGTCCACCACCACGACCACCGCCGCCGACGACGACGGCGAGGCCACCGACCCCGACGCCCAGGCCCGCGCCGACTCCGTCGACCTCACCGTCTCGGACTTCCCCGACGGGTGGGAGGCCACCCCCGGCAGCGACTCCGACGAGGAGTCCCCGCTGAACGACTGCGATCCCCGCCTCGGCGACCGGTCCGTCCAGCTGGCCCGCCACAGCACCGACGAGTTCTCGGTGGGCTCGATGGACGCCGGTGACGGCACCCAGGTCACCGCCCGCACCGTGGTGTTCGAGGACGAGACCGCGGCCGAGGACGCCGTCGCCCCGTTCACCGAGCCCGACGTGATCAGCTGCATCGACGATGCGCTCAAGTCGGCGTTCTCCGCCGGCGGTCAGGACGTCACCGTCGAGGGCACCCTCGGGCTCGGCGACGCCACCTTCGACGTCGACGACACCGTGGCCCTCAGCGCCAGCTACACGCTGACCGCCGGCGACGGCTCCACGCTCGACCTGAACTTCGGCGTCCTCGTCCTGCGCGTCGGCGACATCGCCACCAACGTCGTGGTGCAGTCCGTCGACCCCGACTTCGACGTGACCACGCTCCCAATCGACACCCTGGTGGAGCAGCTCAACGCGGCGTAGGGATCAGCGGGCGGCCCGGAGGCGGCGGGCCGCCCACGCCCCGCCGAGCGCGGCGGGCAGTGCGATGCCGACCACGCCGAGGCGGCCCGCCTGGTCCAGGTCGCTGCGGAACGCGGCGCCGGCGGCCACGTCGAGCGCGTCGGCGGCGGCGCTCCACCCCACCCAGCTCACGGCGGCCGCCGGATCGGTCTGCAAGGCGCGGAACGTGCCGCCGCCCAGCACCACGTCGCGCACGCCGAAGAACCGGGCCATCATCGCCGACGACCCGTCGGCTTCCCGGCCCGACGGCCCCAGCATCTGGCGCGGCGCGGCGATGCACGCCACCCCGTAGGCCACCCGTCCGATGGCGATCCCCTTGGCGATGAACGCTTCGCTCGTCATGCCGGGAGCCTCCCACACCGCGGCCCGAACCTCGGAGGTGCGCACGGTCGACGGGCCGTCCGGACCCGGTGGAGCGGACCGGCAGGGCGGGCGAGCGGTGGGAGGGTCAGGAATCGAAGCCGAGGCCGAGGCGGTCGAGGGTGCGCAGCCACAGGTTGCGGCGCCCCTCGTCGCGGTCGGCCTGGGCCAGCGACCACCGGGTGGCGGTGATGCCGGCCCACGCCAGCGGCTCGGGCGGGAACGGCACCGGCAGCGTCCGCACCATCGTCAGGCGGGTGCGCTCCGTGTCGGCCCCGGCCAGCAGGTCGAGCATCACGTCGGCCCCGAACCGGGTGGCGGCCACGCCCAGTCCGGTGAAGCCGGCGGCGTAGGCCACCTGCCCGTCGAGCGCCGTGCCGAAGAACGCGCAGAAGCGCGTGCAGGTGTCGATGGCGCCACCCCACGCGTGGGTGAACCGCAACCCCTCGAGCTGCGGGAACGTGGCGAAGAAGTGCTCCGCCAGCAGCTCGGACGTGGCCGGGCGGTGGTCGTAGCGGTCCCTCACCCGCCCGCCCCAGTGGTAGATCGCGTCGTAGCCGCCCCACAGGATCCGGTGGTCCGACGTCTGCCGGTAGTAGTGGAACTGGTTGGCGCTGTCGCCGATGCCCTGCCGGTCCGCCCACCCGATGGCGTCGCGCTGCGCCTCGCTCAGGGGCTCGGTGACCAGCACGTGGTCGTAGACCGGCACGGTCAGCAACCGGGTCCGCTTCACGAGCGACGGGAACACGTTGGTGCCGAGGGCGACGTGACGGGCGTCGACGGTGCCCCGCGCGGTGGACAGCTGGACGCCGCCACCCGGTCGCTTGGCCAGGCCGGTCACGGGGGTGTGCTCCACGATGCGCACGCCCACCTGCTGGCAGGCATCGGCCAGGCCCCAGGCCAGCCGGGCCGGGTCGACCAGGGCGGTGGTGCGGTCCAGGTGGGCGGCCAGGTAGGTGGGCGAGTGGACCTCGGCCCGGATGCGCTCCCGGTCCCAGAACGCCTCCTCCGGGTCGTCGGGATCGGTGGGGTGGAGCGCATCGACCTGGTACGCCTCGGTGGCCACCGTCAGCTCGCCCGTGCGCTCGAAGTCGCAGCGGATGCCGTAGCGGGCCACGGCCTCCTCGATCTCGTCGAGGTTGCGGCGCCCGATGGCGGCGAGCCGGTCGTACTCGTGAGGCCAGCGCTCGCGCCCGTTGGCTTCGCCGTGGGTGATGCTGGCGGCGCAGAACCCGCCGTTGCGCCCCGATGCCGCCCATCCGATGCGGTCGGCCTCGAGCAGCACCACGTCGCGCTCGGGGTCCCGCTCCTTGGCGAGCAGAGCGGTCCACAGGCCGCTGTAGCCGCCCCCGACCACGGCCAGGTCGCAGGTGGTCGACCCGGCCAGCGGAGGCCGCGCCGCGGGCCGGTCGGGGGTGTCGAGCCAGAACGAACCGGGCTGCACGTCGGCGAGCGACCGGGCGATGGGGGCGGCGACCATGGCGCCAGCCTGCCCCATCCGTGGAAGGCTTCGGCCCCGAACCCTGTTGCAGCACCCGCCGGCTCACCCGAGGCGGCTCCGCCTCCGACCCGAAGGATCCCCGTGACCACCCTCCACGACTTCTCCGCCACCTCGATCTCCGGTGCCGA
>CALANQ010000066.1 GCA_937926025.1 uncultured Acidimicrobiales bacterium | reverse complement strand
GCCGCAGCGAGGCCCTGGTGCCGGTGGTGGACCCGCTGCTGCAGCGACGCGTCACCGAGATCCTCCAGGTGGGCCTGGCCGACGACACCCTCGCCTGGTCGCTCGGCCCCAGCGGCGACTGGCAGCGCGTGGCCCCCATCGATGCCGGGGGCACGGTGGACGCCCACCTGCGGTTCCAGGAGCTGGCCATCGCCCGCACCCGGCGCGACGTCGACGTCTGATGGCCGACGCCGAGGTCAACGCCGCCGGCGGCGTCCTGTGGCGCCGCGCCGATGATGGTGCGGTGGAGGTCCTGGTGGTCCACCGGCCCCGCTACGACGACTGGAGCTTCGCCAAGGGCAAGTGCGATCCCGGCGAGACCTTCGCGGAGACCGCCGAGCGCGAGGTGCTCGAGGAGACGGGCTACTCGGTGGCGTTCGGCCCCGAGCTCGACGAGGTCCGCTACCGGGATCACAAGGGGCGGTCCAAGCTGGTGCGCTACTGGGCGATGACGGTGCCCTCCGGGACCTTCACCGCCAACGACGAGGTCGACGAGGCCCGGTGGCTGCCGGTGCCCGCGGCCGCCGAGCTGGTCAGCTACGACCACGACGCCGCACTCCTCGACGGGCTCCTCCGCGCCATCTGACCGACACCTCGGCACCACCTGGAACCGCAGGTCAGACGGTGTTTCCTGACATCGGCGCCAACTGTTGGGTGGTCGTTCACCTCGGGTTCACCCAAGCCCCACCGTCGGGCCATCCGCCCTCCGTACCGTTCGCGTCGTAACCCAGACATGGACGCCCAAGGAGGGCACCCCCTTGAAGAACCGCAAAGGCATCGCCTGGCTGATCGCCATGGTCTCCGTCTTCTCGTTGTTCGCCGCCGCCTGCGGCAGCAGCGACTCCAGCAGCTCTGACACCACGACGACGAAGGCCTCGGGCAGCGACACCTCCGAGCCGGACATGTCCGGCCTCGCCGACCTCAAGGGCAAGATCGATGGCGGCGGCTCCAGCTTCCAGGACACCTTCCAGCAGAAGGTCTCCACCGGCTTCGACGACGAGGTGAAGGCCGCTGGCGGCGACACCACCGTCACGTACACCAAGAGCGGCTCCTCGGACGGCAAGAAGGCCCTCGCCGACGGCACCCTCAACTTCGCCGGCTCGGACTCGCCCATCAAGGACGAGGAGAAGCCCGGCTTCGGTGACCGCGAGATCCTGTACTTCCCGATCGTGGGCGGCCCCATCGCCGTGCCGTTCAACCTCGAGGGCATCGACGAGCTTCCAGGGTGAGATCACCACCTGGAACGACGAGGCCATCGTCGCCGACAACCCCGACGCCGACCTGCCCGACACCAAGATCACCGTCGTGCACCGCTCGAACGGCTCCGCCACCACCAAGAACTTCACCACCTACCTCTCCGAGGCCGCCCCCGACGCCTGGAAGCTCGAGCCCGGTGAAGAGGTCACCTGGCCGTCCAGCACCCAGGGTGCCGAGAAGAGCACCGGCGTCATCGCCGTGGTCAAGGACACCGACGGTGCCATCGGCTACGCCGACCTCGCCGACGCCGCCAAGGAGGGCCTGAACGTGGCCTCGATCGGCAACGCCGACGGCGACTTCATCGCCCCGACGCCCGACAGCGCCTCTGCCGCCCTCGGTGCCGCCGAGGTGGCCGACGACCTGACCTACAGCCCGCTCAACATCAGCGCCGAGGGTGCCTACCCGATCACGTCGCCGACGTGGATGCTGGTCGACAAGGTCCAGAGCGACCAGGCCACCGCCGACATCCTGAAGGCGTACCTGAACTACATCCTGACCACCGGCCAGGACGACGCCAAGGGCCTGCTGTACGCCCCGCTCCCCACCGAGCTCGCCGACCAGGCCATCGCTCAGATCGATCAGATCACCGTCGGCTGATCGACGACGTCGCTGACGGGACCGGGCCGACACGGCCCGGTCCCGTCGTGCGATCATCCCTCCCGTCCCGCTGTCGCACGCTCCCTCCCACGACCCGAGGAACGCCTTGACCGCCGTCAACCTCAACGACCTCGACTCGAGCACGTCGCTCGTCGAGGGTCTCGACTCCACCAAGGGCTCCGGGCCCGACAAGGTCTTCCGCTGGGCCGCCTTCGGCGCCGGGCTGATGGTCCTCGTGATCCTCGCACTGATCACGATCACCACTGCCCAGGCCGCGTGGCCGGCCTTCAGCGTCGAGTACTTCACCTCCGCCACGTGGATCCCGAGCGCCCAGGAGTTCGGGATGCTGGGCTTCCTGTGGGCCACGCTCCTGATCTCGTTCATCGGGATCCTGCTGGCCGTGCCCGTTGCGGTGGGCATCGCCCTGTTCGCCACCGAGGTGGCGCCCCGCCGGCTCCGCCGCTCCATCACGACGGTGATGGACCTCCTGGCCGCCATCCCGTCGGTGGTCTTCGGCCTCGTCGGCTTCTACGTGCTGCGGGCCCCGGCCCAGGACCTGTTCCGGTGGCTCGGCGACGTGTGCGCCGGCATCCCGATCCTGAACCGGATCTTCGGCGAGGGATCTTCGGGCACCAGCATCCTGATGGCCGGCATCGTCCTGTCGATCATGATCCTGCCGATCATCACCTCGATCTCCCGTGAGGTGTTCGACACGGTCCCCCGCAACGACAAGGAAGGCGCCCTCGCCCTCGGCGCCACCCGGTCCGAGATGATCAACGGCGTCGTCATCCCGCACTCGCTCGGCGGCCTCACCGGTGCGGTGATGCTCGGCCTCGGCCGGGCCATGGGCGAGACCATCGCCGTGACGCTCCTCATCGGCGGCGTGTCCAACCCGCCCATCACCATCGACGTCCTCAGCGCCAGCGACGCCATGCCGTCGGCCATCGCCCGCTACCTGTCCGAGAGCGCCGGCACCTACCGGGCTGCGCTCATCGGCCTCGGCGTCACCCTCTTCATCATCACCATGATCATCAACGTCCTCTCCCGGAAGGTGGTCGGCGTGTTCGACCGGCGCATCAAGGGGGCCGCGTGACCGCCACCCAGACCCGCAGCTCGGTCGACGAGCGCCTCAAGGTGCCCCGGGACGTCCGGGTCAGCACCATCAAGGGGTCCCGGTTCCGCCGGAACCGGATCGCCACCATCGGCATGGTCGCCGCGTTCGTGCTGGCCGCCATCCCGCTGCTGTTCGTGATCGGCAACGTGGTGGTCAAGGGCCTTCCCGTCGTCACCACGAAGTTCCTGGTGAGCGACATCCCCAACAACGCCGCGGCCACGGAGCTCTCCAGCGACTGCGACACGCTCCGCAAGTACGACCCCACCGCCGAGGGCGACGACGCCGCCCCGGTGGAGAAGCCCCAGCCTGGCATGGGCCGCGCCGTGGTCGGCACGCTCATCACCACGGCGCTGGCGGCCCTGTTCGCCATCCCCTTGGGGATCCTGGCGGCCATCTACCTCAACGAGTACGGCAAGCAATCGAGGCTGGCCCGGTTCATCCGGTTCATGACCGACGTGATGACCGGCGTGCCGTCGATCGTGATGGGCATCTTCATCTACGAGCTGTGGATCGTGAGGTTCGGCTTCCCCCGGTCCGCGCTGGCGGCCTCGCTGGCCCTGGCCTGCCTGATGCTGCCCATCGTGGTCCGCTCCAGCGAGGAGATGCTGAAGCTGGTGCCCAACACGCTGCGCGAGGCCAGCGCCGGCCTCGGGTCCCGGACCTGGAAGACCACGCTGAAGGTGGTGCTCCCCGCGGCGCTGCCCGGCCTGGTGTCGGGGTCGATGCTCGCGGTGGCCCGTGCCGCCGGCGAGACCGCCCCGGTGCTGTTCACCATCGGTGCCATCAACAAGGTGGCGGCGGCCAAGACCATCACCGGCCAGAGCACCACGCTCTCGCTGCAGATCTACAACATGATCACCAACGGCGGGAAGCTCTCGCCGCAGATGGCGTGGGGTGCGGCGTTCACCCTGATCGCGATCGTCCTCATCCTGACCACCATCGCCCGAACCGTCAGCGCCCGGTTCGTCGCTCGGTGAAGATGAACCCCATGACCGACGAGGAGACCCCCGTGCCCCAACCGGCCCCAACCCAGTTCTCGGACCTCGCCCACGAGACGGCGGAGGACCACCCGGCTCCGGTGGCCGGGACCACGGTGTTCGATGTCACCGACCTGTCGGTGCTCTACAGCGGCTTCCGGGCCGTCAAGGACGTCAACATCGACATCACCGAGCACGAGATCACCGCGTTCATCGGCCCGTCGGGCTGCGGCAAGACCACGGTGCTGCGCTGCTTCAACCGCATGAACGACCTCATCGAGGGCGCTGCCGTGGAGGGCTCGTTGAAGTACCACGGCGTCGACCTCTACGAGAAGGACGTCAACCCGGTCGAGGTGCGCCGCCGCATCGGCATGGTGTTCCAGAAGCCGAACCCGTTCCCGAAGTCCATCTTCGAGAACGTGGCGTACGGCCCGAAGCTCGCCGGCATCAAGAAGAAGTCCGAGCTCGACGAGATCGTGGAGAAGGCCCTGCGCGGCGCGGCGATCTGGGACGAGGTCAAGGATCGCCTGAACAAGTCCGGCCTCGGTCTGTCCGGCGGCCAGCAGCAGCGCCTGTGCATCGCCCGCGCCCTGGCCGTGAACCCCGAGGTCATCCTCATGGACGAGCCGTGCTCGGCGCTGGACCCGATCGCCACCGGGCGCATCGAGGACCTCATGGAGGAGATCAAGCAGGACTACACGATCATCATCGTGACCCACAACATGCAGCAGGCCGCCCGCGTGAGCGACCGCTGCGCCTTCTTCACCACCGAGGTGAACCCCGACAGCGATCAGCGCACGGGCACCCTGGTGGAGTTCGACGCCACCGAGAAGATGTTCTCGAACCCGTCCGACGAGCGGACCGAGAACTACGTCACCGGCCGGTTCGGCTGAGGTCGCGCATGGTCCGGACCGGGTTCAACGCAGAGCTCGAGCAGCTGCGGCTGCAGGTCGAGGTGATGGCGGTCCGCGTGGACCAGAACCTCGAGCGGATGAAGGACTTCCTGGCCACCGGCGACCTCGAGGTCGCCGCCGTCGCCGTCGCCGCCGACGACGACATCGACGCCATGAACCTGTCGCTCACCGAGCGCTGCTACGACCTGCTCGCCCGCGAGGCGCCGGTGGCCTCGGACCTGCGGTTCGTCATGTCCGTGCTGCGCGTGCTGGGCGAGCTGGAGCGGGTCGGCGATCTGGCGCTGCGGGTGGTGAAGGTGGGGGAGGACTGGACGCTGGTCCGGTCGTCGCCGTCCACCTACGACATCCTCGTCTCCATGGCCGAGACCTCGGTCGAGCAGTTCCGCGAGGCGCTGCGGGCCTGGTCCAGCCAGGACCTGGATCTGGCCGATCACCTCGCCCGCTCGGGCCCGGTGCTCGATGTCGCCAACGCCCAGCTGGTGCGGGAGCTGCTGGTCCTGGAGGGTCCGACAGCGGTGGCCACCGCGCTCCATAGCCTGGTGATCGGCAAGGCCCTCGATCGCATCGCCGACCACTCCGCCATCATCGGCAGCCGGCTCCGGTACCTGTTGACCGGCGACCCCGATCACCTTGCCGCCGAGATCCGCTGAGGCCAGGACAACATGAGCATGGACAACGTTCGCAAGAGCTTCCAGCAGCAGCTGGAGGAGATCCGCCAGGAGATGGTGCAGATGGCGGCCCTCGTCACCGAGGGCATCCCGCGCGCCACCGAGGCCCTGCTGGCCGGCGATCTCACCGATGCGCAGCGCATCATCGAGGGCGACGATCCCCTCGACGCCGCCGCCGTCGAGCTCGAGGAGATCTGCTACCAGCAGCTGGCGCTCCAGCAGCCGATGGCCGGCGACCTCCGCGGCATCGTCACCGCCATCCGCATGATCTCCGAGATCGAGCGCTCCGGCGACCTGGTGGTCAACATCGCCAAGGGCTCGCGCCGCATCTTCGGCACGGAGCTGTCGGCCCGCCTGCGCGGCCTCATCAGCCAGATGGGCGAGGAGGCCACCCGCCTGTTCCGCCTGGCGCTGGACTCCTACATCGATGAGGACGCGGCCATGGCGGCCGCCCTCGACGACCTCGACGACCGGCTCGACGCCATCCACCGCGACTACATCCAGGAGATCTTCCTGGTGCACAACTCGGGGGATCTGCCGGTGCAGGCGGCGGTGCAGCTGGCCCTCATCGGCCGGTACTACGAGCGCATCGGCGACCACGCCGTGAACATCGGCGAGCGGGTCCGCTACATGGTCACGGGCTGGCTGCCCGAGCACACCGGTGCCGCGCGCGCCGCCGCGGCCCAGAGCAAGCCACCGCCCGAGGAGGGGTGACGCCGTGATCTGGCGCTCGGGGGCGATCCGGGACCAGCTCGACGCGCTCCGCGCTCGCTTCGAGCGTTCCGCCGGGGCGCCGTCGACCTCGGTCGACGAGGCGTCCGAGCGCCTGGAGGCCGCGGTCGACCGGCACTTCGCCAAGCAGGCCGCCACCCGGGTCACCGCCGACCGCCTGGTGGGCGCGCTCGACGTCATCCCCCAGGGCATCGTGCTGGCCGACGCCGCCGGCGAGATCGTGTTCCGCAACCAGACCGCGGCCGGGTACCTCACCGCTCG
>CALANQ010000065.1 GCA_937926025.1 uncultured Acidimicrobiales bacterium | reverse complement strand
CTGGACCAACCGCGACGGCACCGGTCGCAACGACATGGACGACATGCTCGCCCGCCTGATCCTCAAGACCACCCGCGACGAGTCGCCGGAGCTGTGGTCCAACGCCTCGACCATGAGCTGGGTCGGGCCTGACGCCCCGCCGTTCTTCGTCATCCACGGCAGCAACGACTCGCTGGTGCCCGTGGAGCAGGCCCGCTCGTTCGTCGCCATGCTGCGGGCCGAGTCCAAGCGCCCGGTGGCCTACGCCGAGCTGCCCGGCGCCCAGCACGCGTTCGAGGTGTTCGACTCGCCTCGCACCATCGCCAGCGCCGGCGCCGTCCACCGGTTCCTCGAGACCATCCGCCAGCAGGCCGGTCACGGCCAGGCCTGAGCCGCGCCGCCGCGGCGGAGCACGACAGCCCGGCACCGACTCGCTCTGACGGCCGGCCCTGATCCGAGGCCGGATGGGGACGGACAGCGGCACCAGGGGCTGGGTGGCGCTGACAACCCGCTTCACTCCCGGGTGGCCGTGGCCAGAGGACTCGTTCGGCGCAACGGGGGTGAAGCAACTGGTGGTCCAACAGGGCTCAGTGAGCTGGTACTCGCCGCAGGACCTGGAACGCGCCGTTCTCGCCCGGCATCGTCAGCACAACGGTGACCGAACTGGCGCTGCCTGTGCCACGTGCGGAAGGTGGCGGTGGCTTCCCCTCTCGGAGGGGAGGTCGCGGCTGATCTGGGTGCCCTCCCCGAGGACGCCGACCTGGTGGCCTCGCCGGAGATCTTCGGTGATGGCTGGGCGAGTCATCACCACCTCCTGTTCCGACGCGAGCTCGCCGACTACCTCGCTTCGGCGAGCCCGTCCTCTTGGAGTGTTGTCGAACTTCCCTGAGCGGGTGTCCTCAAGGTGCCGTGCTCGGGCAGCGGACCTTGGCGCGCCTCTGGGTCAGCCTCAGGACGCTCGGGTGTCGCCGGTGAGGAGGTGGTCCCCGTCGCACTGGCTCTGGCCGTCGGCCACCGCCCCGGTCGTCCCGGAGTCCGAGAGCAAAGTCGACGCCCATTCCCTATCGTCGGCCGGGTGACCAAGCTCGGATACCAGATCCCCAGCTTCACCTACCCCGGCGTGGCGCCGGCCGACCTCTTCGGCACCATCGCCCGCCAGGCGGCCGAGGCCGACACCAGCGGCTTCGACACCGTCATGGTGATGGACCACTTCTACCAACTGCCGATGCTCGGCCCGCCCGAGTTCGAGATGATCGAGTGCTACACGCTGCTGTCCGCGCTGGCGCAGCACACCTCGAACGTGCGGCTGTCGTCGCTGGTCACCGGCAACACCTACCGGAACCCCACGCTGCTGGCGAAGACCGTCACCGCGCTCGACGTCGTGTCCGGTGGCCGGGCCCAGCTCGGCATCGGCGCCGGCTGGTTCCAGGAGGAGCACGACTCGCTCGGCTTCGAGTTCGGCACCTTCACGGACCGCTTCGAGAAGCTGGAGGAGGCGCTCCAGATCATCATCGGCATGTTCAACGGCGAGAAGCCGACGCTCGAGGGCAAGTGGTACCAGGTGAAGGAGGCGCTCAACGTGCCGGCGCCGCTCGGCCGGATCCCGATCATGATCGGCGGCAGCGGCGAGAAGAAGACGCTGCGCCTCGTGGCCCAGTACGCCGACGAGTCGAACATGACGGCCCCCATCGAGGAGGTGCCGCGCAAGCTCGACGCCCTCGCCGCCCACTGCGACCGCCTCGGGCGCGACCGCTCCGAGATCACCGTGTCCGTCATGGGCCGGGCCTGCGTGGCCCCCACCCACGACCAGGCCAAGGCCGAGCTCGACGCCGCCTTCGCCACCCGGGGCCTGGACCTGGCGTCGATGGCCGAGGACGAGGCCGAGGGCATCCGTGCCCTCATCCCGTACGGCGACCCCGACGAGATCGCCGAGCACTTCTCGAGCTACCTCATCGACGGGGTCGACGGCATCACCGTCAGCGCCATCGCCAACGGCCACATCGAGGGCCGGGTCACGCTCCTGGGCGAGAGCCTCTCGAAGCTGTTCTGACCCGATGACCGCATCCGAGCCCGTCGTCCACCGGCTCGTCGCGCCCATGGCCGCCACCGTGTCGTCGGTGGCGGTGGCCGATGGCGACCACGTCCGCGACGGCCAGACCGTCCTGGTGCTCGAGGTCATGAAGATGGAGCACCCGCTCCAGGTCTTCCTCGACGGCACCATCTCCCACCTGGCCGTCCGCGAGGGCCAGGCCGTGGCCCAGGGCGAGGAACTGCTGCGGATCACGGCGACGGCGCCAGCCGCGGCGCCCGTCGCCGTGCCGGAGGCCGAGCCGGTCGCGACGGGGGAGGAGCGGGCGGACCTCCGCGAGCTCCATCGCCGCCGTGGGCTGCTGGCCGACGCCGCCCGCCCCGATGCGGTGGCCAAGCGCCACGGCCGAGGGCAGCGCACCGCCCGGGAGAACGTCCTGGACCTGTGCGACGACGGCTCCTTCGAGGAGTACGGGGGGTTCGCGTTCGCCGCCCAGGAGAGCCGCCGCGACCGGGACGACCTCCAGGCCAACACGCCGGCCGACGGGCTCATCACCGGCATCGGCCGGGTGGACGGTCGGCCCATCGCGGTGGTGGCCTACGACTACACCGTCCTGGCGGGTACCCAGGGTCAACGCAACCACGCCAAGAAGGACCGCATCTTCGAGCTGATCGAGCGCCTGCGCCTTCCCGTGGTGCTCTTCGCCGAGGGCGGCGGCGGGCGTCCGGGCGACACCGACATGCCGGTCATCGCTGGCCTCGACACCCGTGCGTTCGAGCACTTCGCCCGGCTCTCGGGCCTGGTGCCCAGCGTCGGCATCGCCGTCGGTCGGGTGTTCGCCGGCAACGCCGCCCTGCTGGGCTGCTGCGACACCGTCATCGCCACCGCGGACTCCAACATCGGCATGGGCGGCCCCGCCATGATCGAGGGCGGCGGTCTGGGGACGTTCACGCCCGAGGACATCGGCCCGATCCACACCCAGGTCGCCAACGGCGTGGTCGACCTGGCCGTGGCCGACGAGGTCGAGGCCGTGGCGGCCGCCCAGCAGTACCTCGGGTACTTCGCCGGCCCGGCCGAGGGCGGCGCCTCACCGGTCCAGGCGGCCCTCCGCGACGTGGTGCCCGAGCAGCGCAAGCGGGTGTACGACGTCCGGCGGGTCATCCACGGCCTGGCCGACGACGGCTCCGTGCTGGAGCTCCGCTCCGGGTACGCGCCCGGGATCATCACCGCCCTCGTCCGCCTCGACGGGCTGCCCGTGGGCGTCATGGCCAACGATCCGGCGGTGCTGGGCGGGGCCATCGATGCGCCGGCGGCGGACAAGGCGGCGCGGTTCCTGCAGCTCTGCGACGGCCACGACCTGCCGGTCCTGTCGCTGTGCGACACCCCCGGGTTCCTCGTCGGCCCCGAAGCCGAGGAGACCGCCCAGGTCCGGCGCTTCTCCCGCCTGTTCGTCACCGCGCAGTCGATCACCGTCCCGTTCGTCACCGTGGTCCTGCGCAAGGGCTACGGGCTGGGCGCCCAGGCCATGGCCGGCGGATCGTTCCGGGCTCCGCTGGCCACCCTCAGCTGGCCCACCGGCGAGTTCGGCGGCATGGGGCTGGAGGGCGCGGTGCGCCTGGGCTTCCGACGCGAGCTCGAGGCCATCGCGGATCCCGACGAGCGCCAGGCGGCGTTCGACGCCATGGTCGAGGCCGCCTACCGCCACGGCCAGGCCCTCAACATGGCCGCCCACCTCGAGATCGACGACGTCATCGACCCGGCCGAGACCCGCGCCCGCGTCCTCCACGCCTTCCGCTCGGTCCCGCCGCCCCCGGTCCGCACCGGCCGCAAGCGTCCCGGCATCGACCCCTGGTAGGGCGTCTGCTGTCCGTGACCCGTCCAGCACGAGGCGTGGCGGATTTGTAACGTGTTCTCGTTCGGCGCTCCTCCCTCCGGCGCCCGGGACACAAGGGGAACAACTGCATGGCTCACGATCTGGTCATCCGCAACGGCCGCGTCGTCGACGGGACCGGTGCGCCGGCCCGCAGCGCCGATGTCGCCATCGACGATGGGCGGATCACCGCCGTCGGCACGGTCGACGGGAGCGGCACCCGCGAGCTCGACGCCGACGGCGCGCTGGTCACGCCGGGCTGGGTCGATGTGCACAGCCACTACGACGGCCAGGCCACCTGGGACGACGAGCTCGCTCCCAGCTCGTGGCACGGCGTCACCACCCTGGTCATGGGCAACTGCGGCGTGGGCTTCGCGCCGGCCAAGCCCGACCGCCACGACTGGCTGATCGGCCTGATGGAGGGCGTGGAGGACATCCCGGGCTCGGCGCTGGCCGAGGGGATCACGTGGGAGTGGGAGAGCTTCCCCGAGTACCTCGACGCGCTGGAGCGCAAGCGCTGGACCACCGACCTCGGCGCCCAGATCGCGCACGGCGCCGTACGGGCCTACGTCATGGGCGATCGCGGTGCCCGCAACGAGCCGGCCACACCGGCGGACATCGAGGCCATGGCCGCCATCGTCAAGGAGGCGATCCAGGCCGGCGCCCTCGGCTTCTCCACCAGCCGCACCATCGCCCACCGAGCCATCGACGGCGAGCCCGTGCCCGGCACGTTCGCCGCCGAGGACGAGCTGTTCGGCATCGGCCGGGTGCTGGGCGAGCTGGGCGCCGGGGTGTTCGAGCTGGCCCCCACCGGCACCGCGGGCGAGGACATCGTCGCCCCCATGACCGAGGTGGCGTGGATGCGCAAGCTGGCCGACGCCATCCAGCGGCCGGTCACCTTCGCCATGCTCCAGGTGGACACGGCGCCGGAGCTGTGGCGGGAGATGCTCGACGAGTCCGCCGCCGCCCTGGCCAGCGGCGCCCCGCTCTACCCGCAGGTGGCCGGGCGGCCCACCGGGCTGCTGTCGGGGTTCGAGACCACCTTCTCGTTCATCGACGCCGTGCCGGCCTACGCCGCGCTGGCCGGGCGCTCGGCCGCCGAGAAGGTGGCCCACCTGAGGACCGCCGAAGGACGCGCTGCGGTCCTGGACTGGCAGCCCGACGAGGCCACCGCCGCCCAGCTGGCTCACGCAGCCGAGCGCACCTACCTCCTCGGCGACCCGCCCGACTACGAGCCGGGCCCGGAGGCCACCGTGGCCGCCGTGGCGGCGCGCTCGGGCCGCTCGGTGGTGGAGGTGGCGCTCGACGCCATGCTCGCCAACGAGGGCACCGGCCTGCTGTACCTGCCGATCCTGAACTACAGCGACGGCGATTCCGAGAGCACCCGCGAGATGCTGCTGCACCCGGCTGCCGTCCTCGGCCTGGCCGACGGCGGTGCCCACGTGGGCACCATCTGCGACGCGTCGATGCCCACCTGGATGCTCACCCACTGGGTGCGGGACCGCACCCGGGGCGAGCGGCTGCCGCTGGAGCTCATCGTGCAGCGCCAGACCAGCGACACGGCCCGGCTCTACGGCCTGGGCGACCGCGGGGTCCTGGCCCCGGGCTACGTGGCCGACGTGAACCTGATCGATCTCGACGGCCTGCGCCTCCACGGCCCTGAGGTGGTGGCCGACCTTCCCGCCGGCGGCCGTCGCATCATCCAGAAGGCCGACGGCTACCTGGCCACCGTCAAGACCGGCACCGTCACCTACGTGGACGGCGAGCCCACCGGCGAGCACCCCGGCCGCCTCCTGCGCGGCGCCCGCTGACCTCGGTGCCCGCCGACGAGGCGCCGCTCATCCCGGCGGCCACGGTGGTGGTGCTACGCGACCACGCCGACGGCGGCGTGGAGGCGCTGATGCTCCGGCGCAACACCAAGCTGGACTTCGCCGGGGGCATGTGGGTGTTCCCCGGCGGCCGCGTGGACGAGGCCGACCGGATCGGCCTCGATCCCGAGAACGCCGAGGGCGCGGCGCGCCGGGCCGCCGTCCGCGAGGCCCAGGAGGAGGCGGGGATCTCGGTGGCCGCCGACGACCTGGTGTGGTTCTCCCACTGGACGCCGCCGCCCATCTCGCCGAAGCGGTTCGGCACCTGGTTCTTCGCGACCACCAGCCCGTCGGCCGATCCGCTCATCACCATCGACGGGGGCGAGATCCACGACCACGCGTGGATGCGGCCGGTGGACGCCATGGCCCGCCGGGACGCCCACGAGATCGAGCTGAGCCCACCGACGTGGATCACCCTGGAGGAGCTGGCCCGCCACCCGGACTCCCAGACGGCGCTGCGGGCGTTCGGCGCCCGCGAGCCGGAGCACTTCGCCACCCGCATCGTGGTGGACGGGGAGCAGGTGCTGGCGGTGTACGACGGCGATGCCGCCTACGAGTCCGGGGACCTCGACGCGGCGGGTGGGCGCCACCGGCTGGCCATGGCCGGCGACGGCTGGCACTACCAGCGCGACGGCTGGGGGCGGTAGGGCGGACCTACCGGGTCACCACACCTACGACTCGACGGCTTCGAGGGGGCGGGGGGCCGGCTCGCTGGGTGCGGAGCGGGCCTCGCTGCCGAAGCGCATCTTCTTGGTGTGCTCCAGCGAGTCCTCGATGAGCATGCGGTTGGTGCGGATCAGGTCCGACACGATGCCGAGCATCACGCACAGGAACGCCACCAGGATGCCGGCCACGCCCAGGAGCAGGGACTGGAGGTGGCTGCCGCTGCTGTCGGTGAGCTTGAGGTAGCCGTAGCGGGCGAACGGGAACACGCCCAGCACCATGAAGAACGCAGCCAGCGAGCCGAAGATCGCGTACGGCTTGTACATGATGTACGCCCGGATGATGGCCATGCCGGAGCGGGCCACGTGCTCCTTGGTGGAGCCGAACAGGCGGGACTCCCGGGTCTTCGGGTTGGTGACGACCGGGCCGCTGACGATCTTCAGCTTCTTGATGCC
>CALANQ010000064.1 GCA_937926025.1 uncultured Acidimicrobiales bacterium | reverse complement strand
CGCGGCCAACGTCATCGCCCAGCAGCACCTCACCGAGCAGCAGCTGGACCGCCAGCTCGAGCAGCTGGAGAAGCTGAACGCCAACGCCCGCCAGGCCGTGAAGATGGCCGACGACGCCACCAAGAAGGGCGACGCCGCCAAGGCCGCCGAGTACACGCGTGCCGCGGAGACCATCGCCACCCAGCTCATCGCCGTCGAAGGCCAGATCGCCGGGCTCAAGGAGCAGCACTACGCCGCCACCCAGGCCGCCGACCAGGCCAAGGCGGCCGTGGCCACCAACGGCCAGGTCCTCCAGCAGAAGCTGGCCGAGAAGCAGAAGCTCCTGAGCCAGCTGGAGCAGGCCAAGATGCAGGAGCAGATGAACAAGGCCATGGCCTCCCTCTCGGAGACCGTCGGCCAGGAGGTCCCCACCCTCAACGAGGTCCGGGACAAGATCGAGCAGCGCTACGCCAAGGCCAAGGGCATGAGCGAGCTGCAGGAGACCTCGGTCGAGACCCGGATGGTGGAGATCGAGGCGGCGGCCCAGAACTTCGAGGCCCAGGCCCGCCTCGACGAGATCCGCAGCTCGATGGGCATCGAGACGGCCGCAGCCGAGGCGCCCGCTGCGCCCGAGACGGCCACCGCCACGGCGCCCGCCACCGAGCCGCCGGCGGAGCCCACCGCCCAGCCCGGCGTCTGACCCCGGACCGCCCCCGCTCCCGCTAGGGGACGATGACCAGGTCGTCCCGGTGGACGACCTCGTGGACCATGCCCTCGGGCAGGTCGCCGGTGCGGCGCCCGGCCACCTGGGCCAGGTCGGCGGCCGCGATCCGCGTCAGGCCCTTGGCGAACACGGCCCCGTCGGGGCCTTCGATCTCCACGCCCTGATCGGCCAGGAACCCGCCCGCCACCGAGGTCACCCCGGCCGGGAGCAGCGAGACGCCCCGCTCCAGCAGGGCGCGCCGGGCGCCCTCGTCCACCGTGATGCGGCCGCCGGACTCCAGCGCGAAGGCGATCCACAGCTTGCGGGCGCTGATCCGCTGAGGCCGGGGCTGGACCACGGTCCCCACCCCGGCCGTGCCGGCGACGGCATCGGCCAGCACGCCCTGGCGGCTGGCGGCGGCGATCACGGCGCGGACACCGGACCACGACGCCATCTTGGCGGCGGCCACCTTCGAGGACATGCCGCCGCTCCCCCGTGCGCTGCCCGCACCGCCGGCCACGCGCTCCAGGTCCGCCGTGACCTCCAGCACCTCCTCGATCAGCGAGGCCTGGGCGTCGATCCGCGGGTCCGCGGTGAGCAGGCCGGGTGCGTCGGTGAGCAGGACCAGCAGATCAGCGCCGAGCAGCTGCGACACCAGGGCGCTCAGGCGGTCGTTGTCGCCGAAGCGGATCTCGTCGTCGGCGATGGCGTCGTTCTCGTTGATGACCGGGATCACGCCCAGGTCGAGCAGGCGCTCCAACGTGCCGCGAGCGTGCAGGTACTGCTGGCGGATGCCGAAGTCCAGCGGCGCCAGTAGCACCTGACCGGCCACCAGGCCGTGCTCCGCGAAGCACTCGTCGTAGACCCGCATCAGGCGGCTCTGGCCGATGGCCGAGACGGCCTGGAGGGTGACGGCGTCGCTGGGCCGCAGGTCACCGCCCAGGCCGATGGCGGGCAGCCCCGCAGCGATGGCACCCGAGGTGACGGCCACCACCCGGTGCCCGGCCGCCCGCAGGTGGGCCACATCGGCGCAGAACTTGGCCACGGCGGCGCCATCGATGTCGCCGTGCGAGTCGGTGATCGACGACGTGCCGATCTTGGCCACCACCAGCTTCGCCACGGCTCAGTCCGCCGAGTACTCGAACGCGAAGCGCCCGATCTCCACCAGGTCGCCATCCTTGGCGCCCGCCTTGGCCAGCGCCTTGTCGACGCCGAGCTTCTGGAGCCGCTCCTGGACGTACGAGATGGCTTCGAGGTTGGTGAGGTCCGACAGCGCCACGGCGCGCTCCACGGCGCGTCCGTGCACCACGAACCCGCCGGCGTCGGTGCGCTCGATGCGGAGCCCCTCGGGCTCGGGACGGTGGATGACGAAGGGCTCGGGCTCGGGCTCGGCATCGCGAGCGCCGCGCACGGCCCCGGCGAGCGCGCCCACCAGCTGGGGCACGCCGGCACCGGTGACAGCCGAGACCGTCGGGCCGTCCCAGTCGGGCGCCTCGTCGTGGTCCGAGAGATCGGCCCGGCTGCCCACCACCACCCGCGGGCGGTCGAGGAGCTCCGGCCGGTAGCTGCCCAGCTCCGCCAGGAGGATGCGCTCCTGCTCCCGCGGCGGGTGGGTGGCCAGGGGCGACAGGTCCAGCAGGAGGGCCAGGGCCCGGGCCCGCTCGACGTGGCGCAGGAACTGGTGCCCGAGGCCGCGGCCCTCGCTGGCCCCCTCGATGAGGCCGGGGATGTCGGCCACGACGATCTCGTCGCCCTCGTCGAGGCGGACCACGCCCAGGTTCGGCTCGAGCGTGGTGAAGGGGTAGTCCGCGATCTTGGGCTTCGCCGCCGAGATGACCGAGATCAGCGTGCTCTTGCCCACGTTGGGGAAGCCGCCTAGCGCCACGTCGGCCATCAGCTTGAGCTCCAGCTCCAGCCAGCGCTCCTCCCCGGGCTCGCCCTGCTCCGCGAAGGTGGGCACCCGGCGGCTGTTGGACAGGAACCGGGCGTTGCCCTTGCCCCCGCGGCCGCCGGCGGCCGCCTGCCACCGGTCGCCAGCCCGTACCAGGTCGGCCAGCAGCACCCCGTCCGGGCTGGACACCACGGTGCCTTCGGGGACCGGGACGATCAGGTCCTCGCCGCGGTGCCCGTGCTTCTTCTTGCCCTGGCCGTGGGTGCCGCTCCCCGCCCGTCGGTGGGGGTGGTCGCGGAAGGCCAGGAGCGACGACACGTTGCGGTCGGCCACCAGCCAGATGCTGCCGCCGGACCCGCCGTCGCCGCCGTCGGGACCGCCCTTGGGGACGTGAGCCTCACGGCGCATCGACACGCAGCCGGCGCCACCGTCACCGGCGCGGACGTTCAGCTGCGCTTGATCGACGAACCCGGACATGGAGAGCGAGGCTACCGGGGGCGGCGCTCGGCCCTCCCATGCGAACCGCGTGCGAGCCGGCTCAGTACTCCTCGACGAGGTGCACGGGGTCGCCGATGATCCGGGCCGACCACGTGGTGCGGTCGGTCACGGCACCGCTGAACGTGTAGCGGATCTGCCACCAGTCGTTGTTGGCCGGCGGCGTGTACCCGGTGAGGTCGATCGTGATCTCCACGAGCCTCCCGTTGAACTTGCTCTGGGTCACGTCCAGCGAGTTGACGTTGGTACCGCTGGTGGCCGGAGACGTGTCCGCCTTCCAGCTGAAGTTCGCCGGGGTCCACGTGTTGCCGTTCGTCCCGCTGGGCTTCATGATCTCGATGGTCGATCCGCCCTCGCCCGGGTCGAACAGCTCCAGCTTGAGCTTCTTGCCGGCGTGCTCGGGCAGGATCTCCGCCAGGTAGAACGACGCCACCGTGGTGTTCGCTGCCGCACGCACGGAGATGGCGTCCTTGCCGTAGACGCGCGGGCACATGACGTCGTTGCGGCCGTCGCAGAGCCCGTCCCCGGTGGTCCGGTACTTCGCCACCAGGCCCCACTGGTTGGAACCGTCGTTGAGCGGGCTGCTGATGGCCCCGCTGTTGGCGACCTTCAGGATGTAGCGACCAGACGGCTGGGTGGTGGAGATGGAGCACAGCGTGTTCCACCGTCGCGACCCGAGGTACTCCGTGGTGCTGAACGCCGTGGTGGCGGTGAAGGTCTGCTGGCAGATCTGCGGGTTGTCGTCGTCGTTCAGCGGCGTGTTGTCGGCTGAGTACAGCGTGTACGTGTAGTTCTCGTTGCCGTTCTGGCGGAAGTCGTCGATGACCGGATCGGTGACCGTGGTGTACGTGGGCGTGCAGATCGAGCTGG
>CALANQ010000063.1 GCA_937926025.1 uncultured Acidimicrobiales bacterium | reverse complement strand
TGGCCTCCAAGATCTGACGGGTCGTCATATTCTGTCGATCGTGACGGTGACCGCAAGCGACGACGCGCAGATCGGCCCCGAGGTCGCCGATGCTCCGGGGGGTCCGCCGATCCCGCTGGGGCGTCGGGTGGAGCTCCCCGGGCGGGGGACGACGTTCGTCCGCGAGGTCGACGGCCCGCCCGGCGCGCCCACCGTGCTGCTCCTCCACGGGCTCATGGCCAGCGGCGGCCTGAACTGGTTCCAGGCGTTCGAGCCGCTGTCGCAGCACTTCCGGGTGGTGGCCATCGACCACCGCGGCCACGGCCGCGGCATCCGGGCCTGGAGCCGCTTCCGCCTGGCGGACTGCGCCGACGACGCCGCCGCCCTGCTGGACGTCCTCGGCATCGACGAGGTCATCGCCGTCGGCTACTCGATGGGCGGCCCCATCGCCCAGCTGCTCTGGCACCGCCACCCGGAGAAGGTGTCCGGCCTGGTGTTCTGTGCCACGTCGAACCGGTTCGTCCCCGGCGTCCGGGAGCGGCTCACGTTCGTGACCGCGGTGTCGGCCGTGGCCGGTTCCACCCGCGTCGGCCAGCTGGCCACCCGCATCCCCGTGTCGCTCTGGCAGAAGCAGATCCCCCAGGCGGTGAAGGCCCGGCCCGACAACCTCAGCCGCTGGGCCGGTGCGGAGTTCCGCCGCCACGACGCCCGCATGGTGACCGAGGCGCTGGCCGCGGCCTGCAACTTCGACAGCCGTAGGTGGCTCAACCCCGTCGACGTGCCCACCACCATCGTCGTCACCGCCAAGGACCGGGCCGTCCCCGCGCAGGAGCAGCTGCGCCTGCTGCTGGCCATCCCCACCGCCGAGGTCCACCTCCACGACGAGGGTCACACCTGGTGCGCCAAGCCCAGCTTCGGCCGAGCCATGGTCGACGCCTGCCTCACCGCCACCGCCGACCCCACCCCGTGACCGATCTCCATTCGAAGTTGGTGTGAAGATTGGGTCAGGACCCCAATCTTCACACCAACTTCGATGTGTGGGGCGCTGCCGGGGTGGGTGGGTCGTTCCGGGTGGCGGTGCGTGTCAGGGGGTCCAGGGGGCGGGGGAGTCGGGGTCGAGGCCGTAGGCGGCGATGGCCTCGGCCACCTTGGACCGCTTGACCTGGCCCTCCTCGGCCAGCGCGTGGAGCGTGGCCACCACCACGTGGGCCGCGTCGACCTCGAAGAACCGGCGCAGCGCCTCCCGGGTGTCCGATCGGCCGAAGCCGTCGGTGCCCAGCGACGTGTAGCTGCGGTCGGTGGGCACCCACCGGGCGATCTGGTCCGGGACCGCCCGCATGAAGTCGGTGGCGGCGACGATCGGACCGGTGGACGCCTCGAGCAGCGTGGTGACCCGGGGGGTGCGGGGCTTCTGCTGCGGGTGCAGCCGGTTCCAGCGCTCCACCACCAGCGCCTCCTCGCGCAGGTGCTTGTACGACGGCGCGCTCCAGAGCTCCGCGCCCACGCCCCACTTCTCGGCCAGCTCGGCGGCGGCGTCGCGCACGGCGCCCTGGGCGGAACCGGAGAACACGAGGGTGGCGGGCACGAGGCCCCGGCCCTTGTCCTTCGGGGCCGACTGCCAGCGGTAGAGGCCCTCGATGATGCCCTCGACCACCGCCGGGTCGTCGGGCAGCGCCGGCATGACGTAGTTCTCGTTGTGGAGGGTCAGGTAGTAGAAGACGTCCTCCGGATCTGAGCCGTACATGCGCTCGATGCCGTGGCGGATGATCTCGGCGGTCTCGTAGGCGAAGGCCGGGTCGTACGCCTCGCACACCGGCACGGTGGAGGCCAGCACGTGCGAGTGGCCGTCCTGGTGCTGGAGGCCTTCGCCCAGCAGAGTGGTGCGTCCGGCGGTGGCGCCGAGGAGGAAGCCGCGGGCCCGGGCGTCGGCCGCCGCCCAGATCAGGTCGCCGACCCGCTGGAACCCGAACATCGAGTAGAAGATGAAGAACGGCACCATCGGCACGCCGTGGGTGGCGTACGACGTGGCAGCGGCGGTCCACGACGCCATCGAGCCGGCCTCGGTGATGCCCTCCTCGAGCAGCTGACCGTCGATGGACTCGTGGTAGCTGAGCAGCAGCTTGTGGTCGACGGGCTCGTACTTCTGGCCCTCCGACGCGTAGATCCCGAACTCCTTGAACAGCGAGTCCATGCCGAACGTGCGGGCCTCGTCGGGGATGATCGGCACCACCCGCCGGCCGAAGCCCGGGTCGCGGGAGAACGCCCGCAGCATCCGGGTGAAGGCGGTCGTGGTGGACGCCGCCTTCTTGCCGGAGCCGCCGCGGAACTCGTCGAACACCGAGTCGTCGGGGAGGGTGAGCGGCCGCTTGGTGCGCACCACCCGCTTGGGCAAGGATCCGCCGAGCGCCTGGCGGCGCCCCATCAGGTACTCGTGGGCCGCTGACCCCTCCTGCGGCCGGTAGTACGGCGGGGTCTCGCCGTCGGCCAGGGCGGCCTCGGGGATCTCCTCCTCGAGGTGGAGGCGGAGGCGCAGGTCCCGGAGCTGCTTGTTGGACAGCTTCTTGATCTGGTGGGTCGAGTTGCGGCCCTCGACGTCGGCACCGAGCGTCCAGCCCTTCACGGTCTTGGCGAGGATGACGGTGGGAGCGCCGCGCTGCTCGGTGGCGGCCTTGTAGGCGGCGTAGAGCTTGCGGTAGTCGTGGCCGCCCCGGGGCAGCCAGCGCAGCTCCTCGTCGGACAGGTGCTCGACCATGGCCCGGAGCCGCGGGTCCGGGCCGAAGAACCGCTCCCGGATGTACGAGCCGTCCTCGACGGTGAACCGCTGGAACTCGCCGTCGACCGTCTCGTTCATCTGCCGCACCAGCAGCCCGTCGGCGTCGTTCTCGATGAGCTCGTCCCAGGCGGAGCCCCACACGACCTTGATGACGTTCCAGCCCGCTCCCCGGAACACGCCCTCGAGCTCCTGGATGACCTTGCTGTTGCCCCGGACCGGGCCGTCGAGGCGCTGCAGGTTGCAGTTCACGACCCAGATCAGGTTGTCGAGGCGCTCCCGGCCCGCCAGCGCGATGGACCCGAGCGTCTCGGGCTCGTCGCACTCGCCGTCGCCCACGAACGCCCACACGCGGTTGGCCGACGTGTCCTCCAGCTGGCGGTGGTGGAGGTAGCGGTTGAAGCGGGCCTGGTAGATCGAGTTGATGGGCCCCAGGCCCATCGACACGGTGGGGAACTCCCAGAACTCGGGCATGAGGCGGGGGTGCGGGTAGCTCGACAGGCCGTGGCCGCCGATCTCCCGGCGGAAGTTGTCCAGATGGCCCTCGTCGAGGCGCCCCTCGAGGAACGCCCGGGCGTAGATGCCGGGTGCGGCATGGCCCTGGATGTAGATGGAGTCGCCGTTGTTGCCGTCGTCCTTGCCCCGCCAGAAGTGGTTGAACCCGACGTCGTAGAGCGAAGCCGACGACGCGAACGAGGCGAGGTGCCCGCCGATGCCGTCGGCCACCTTGTTGGCCTTCACCACCATGACCGCCGCGTTCCAGCGGATGAACGCCCGGATGCGCCGCTCCAGGTCGAGGTCGCCGGGGAACCAGTAGCGGGCCTGCTCGTCGGCGAGCGGGATGGTGTTGACGTAGGGCGTCTGCACCAGGTGGGGGATCTGGAGGCCGATGTCGTCGCTGTGGGCGAGGAGCCGCTGGATCAGGTACTCCGCTCGCCCCGCCCCGTGCTCGGACGCCACCGCGTCGAGCGAGTCGAGCCACTCGCGGGTCTCGCCCGGATCGGCGTCGTACAGCTGGTCCACGAACCCGTCATCGATGCCCATCGGTCCATGGTGCCGCGCCCATCGCGTCTTTGCACCGAGGTTGGTCAGGCCGTCACCAAGCGTTCACGGGTGGGCTCGACCTTTGGTTTCCGAGCGAAGCGAGCCCCGGGGAGTTTGAGGGGCGGAGCTTGCGGAGCGCCCTCAAGTCAGTGAGGTGCGACGAAGTCGTGCCGAGCTGCGAAGGTGTTGGCCGTCAGGCCTTCCTCACGTTCGAGGAACGGAGTGAGCGCTAGCGAACGAGTGACGAGAGGACCGAATGCTGCGGGTGTACACGGACGGGGCGTGCAGCGGGAACCCGGGCCCGGGCGGTTGGGCGTGGGCCTCGTCGAAGGACCACTTCGACAGCGGCGGCGACCCGGCCACCACCAACAACAAGATGGAGCTGATGGCCGTGCTCCGGGCCATCGAGTCCAACCCCGGCCCGCTCACCGTGGTCATGGACTCCACGTACGTGAAGGACGGCCTGGAGAAGTGGTCCGTCAACTGGATCCGCAACGGCTGGATGACCAGGTCCAAGGAGCCGGTGAAGAACCGGGAGATCTGGGAGCCGCTCATCGCCGCCCGCGACGCCCGGCGCGACGAGAGCCGATTCGAGTGGGTGAAGGGGCACTGCGGCGACCCGATGAACGACCTGGTCGACGAGCTGGCGGTGGTGCAGCGCGACCTGTTCCGGGCGTCGATCGGCGGCACCGTCGCCGGGGCGAAGGGCGGCGGAGGCAAGCTCACCGATCTGCCTCCCGAGGAGCAGCGGGCCGAGCGGCGGGCCCGGGACGGCCGCATCCCCGGCGGTCACCTCCTGCTGGTGATGGGTCTCACGCCCGACGGCCTGGGCGGCTGGGACCCGAACCCCACCACCGACAAGGTGCGCGACGAGCTGCGCCAGATCATCGAGGCGCAGGCGGCGTACACGCCCGATCTCAAGGTGCTCACCGGTCTGCGGCCCGGAGCCGAGCTGCTCGGGGCCGAGGCCGCGGTCCTCGCCGACGTGCCCTACGTGGCCGTCCTCGGGTTCCCGGACCAGGACCGCAACCTGAAGCCGCCGTCGCGCGCCCGCTTCGCCGATCTGGTGTCGCGGGCCGATGAGGTGGTCCGGCTCGAGAAGAAGAGCCCGAAGGACCGCGACGAGTTCATCAAGGCCATGCGGCGCCGAGACGTGTGGCTGTCGACCGCGGCCGACGAGGCGCTGCTGGTGTGGGACGAGGTCGACGATCGGCTGGATCGGCTGCACGCCGACCTCGACGCCCGCCTCGGCGAACGGCTGGTGGTCCTGCACCCCTGACTAGCGTCGTCGCCGTGACCCAGCGCCAGATCCGGATCATCTCCATCGTCCTCGCCGTCGTGCTCATCATCGGCGTGCTGGCGGCTATCGCCACGCCGCTGCTGGCCGCACCGGCCCGCCCGGAGCTGCTGCGGGCCCCGGCGGGCACGTCGATCGAGCCGTGGTCGCAGGTCAGCGGCACCGACGGACGGGAGTACATCGCGGACGAGCAGGGCCGGGCGCTGCAGTTCCGGGGCATGAACGTGAAGACGGAGCACCCGGCCACCGACGCCAGCGACCAGCTGCTGGCCGACGCCTCGGCGCGCGGCTTCAACCTGCTGCGGCTGTCCGTCTACTGGGACGAGATGGAGCCCACCGACGACGCTTGGAACGAGGCCTACTTCGCCGAGATCCAGACCGTGCTCGACCGGGCCGAGGCGCACGGCATCTGGGTGGTGCTCACCATGCACCAGGACAACTTCAACACGAGGTTCGGCGGCAAGGGCATGCCGGACTGGGTCACCGACGACGAGGGCCTCCCGTTCGAGCCGCAGGACGTGTGGTTCCTGAACGCGGTGCAGCCGGCCCTCATGGAGTCGTGGGAGAACCTCTACGAGAAGCCTGAGTTCCGGGCCGCGCAGATCGATGCGTGGGAGGAGATCGTCACCCGCTTCCACGCGTCGCCGTCGGTCATCGGGTACGACCTGCTGTACGAGCCGTTCGGCAAGATCCGCGACGGCGAGAACTTCATCGCCGCGGTCGAGCGGGTCGAGTCCACCCAGCTCACGCCCATGTACCAGCGGCTCACCACGGCCATCCGGGCCATCGAGCCCGATCAGTGGGTGTTCATCGAGGCGCCGAACCAGGCGTCGCTCGGCATCCGGTCCTGGCTGGGCGCCATCGACGGCGGCAACATCGCCTTCTTCCCGCACATGTACGACTCCACCATCGAGAGCGCCACCTACACCCCGGGCGGTGAGGTGAAGTACGACCCGAAGTTCTTCGACACCTACGCCGGGGTCATCGACGTGTACCCCGACGCCCACCACGTCCCGGTCCTGTTCGGCGAGTGGGGCGTCGCCCACCCCGAGGCCCCGGGGATGGACCGGTTCGTGGCCGACGCGCTGGACCTCATGGAGGAGCACGGGTCCGGGTGGACGATGTTCAACGGCTGCCGCGGCACCGGGTACTGCCCGTTCGACGCCGACGGCGGCGACCGTCCCGGCATCGGCCAGATCGTGCAGCCCTACGCCCAGGCCGTGGCCGGTGCGCCGACGTCGTTCCACTGGGACCGGGCCGCCAGGACGCTGACGGTCGTCTTCGAGGACAGCGCCGCCACCGGCACCACCGACCTGGTGATCCCGAGCGGCACGGTGTTCCCCGACGGGTGGGTCATCGAGACCAGCGACGCCGACGGTTCGTGGTCCTCCACCACCGCGGCAGGCCTGGACCCCAACGTGGAGATCGCATCCGTGACCGTCTCTGCCACGGGCGAGCCGCACGCCATCTGCCTGAAGCCGGTCGGGTCGCCGACGGGGTGCGAAGTCCCCGTCGACGAGGTTCCCGCCACCACGTCGACCACCACCTCCACCACGGTGCCCGGCGCCACGCAGGCCACCGGCGCGGTGCCGGTGGCCGGCCAGGCCGCCTACACGGGCTGACCGTGCGCATCGGGGTCGACACCGGCGGCACGTTCACGGACGTGGTCGCCGACGACGGCACCATCGCCAAGGTCCCGTCCACGCCCGACGATCCCGGTCGAGCGGTCCGGTCGGGTGCGGCCGCCGTCCTGCCCGATGGCGACGATCACCCGGAGTCCCTCGCCCACGGCACCACCGTGGCCACCAACGCCCTGCTGGAGCGGCGGGGCGGCCGCGTCGCCCTCGTCACCAACCAGGGCTTCGCCGACCTGATCGAGATCGCCCGCCAGGACCGGCCGTCGCTCTACGACCCCTGGGCCGACCGCCCCGAGCCGCTGGTGGCCCGGGAGGACCGCTTGGAGGTGCCCGGCCGCCTCGGCCCCGACGGCGCCGTGATCGAGCCGCTCGATCCGGGGGCGGTCCCGACGGTTCCCGACGGCGTCGACGCCGTGGCCGTCTGCCTGCTCCACAGCGACCTGAACCCGGACCACGAGGCGACCGTGCGCGACGAGCTGGAGCGCCGGGGGCTGGACGTGTCGGCCTCGGTCGACGTGTCGCCGGAGTTCCGCGAGTACGAGCGCACGGTGACCACGGTGGTCAACGCCTACCTGCGGCCACGCTGCCGCCGGTACCTCGAGGGTCTCGACGGAAGCGCCGACGAGGTGCTGGTCATGACCTCCGCCGGCGGGCTGACCGAGGTCGATCGGGGCGCGGCCCTCCCGGTGAGCCTCCTGCTCTCGGGGCCCGCGGGCGGCGTGCTGGCGGCCGCGGCGGCGGCTGCCGCAGCCGGGTTCCCGGACGTGGTCACCTTCGACATGGGCGGCACCAGCACCGACGTGTGCCTGGTGCAGGACGGTGTCCCGTCGGCGGCTTCCCGATCCGCATGCCGTCCCTCGACGTGCACACCATCGGCGCCGGCGGCGGGTCCATCGCCCGCATCGACCCGGGCGGCGCGCTGCAGGTCGGCCCCCGCAGCGCCGGCGCCCGGCCCGGACCGGCCTGCTACGGCTGGGGCGGGACCGAGCCCACCGTCACCGACGCCAACCTGGTGGCCGGCCACCTCGATGCCGACGCCGAGCTGCCCGGCATCGGCCGTCTCGACCGAGAGGCGTCGGAGCGGGCGCTCGCCGCCGCCGGGGTCGCAGCGGACGATGTGCTCACCGTGGTCGACGCGGCCATGGAGCAAGCGGTCCGGGCGGTGTCGGTGGCCCGCGGCGTCGATCCGGCCGGGCTCGCCCTGGTGGCCTTCGGCGGGGCCGGCCCCCTCCACGCGTGCGCCATCGCCGAGGCGCTCGGGATGGCCGCGGTGGTGGTCCCGGCCCGCGCCGGCGTGCTGTCGGCCCTGGGGTGCTTGGCCGCACCCCGCCAGCACGACCTCGTCCGGAGCTGGCCGCACGGCGCGGACCTGACCGGGCTCGACGCCGCCCTCGATGCCCTGGCGGTCGAGGCGGCTGGGGCGCTGCCGGGCGCCGAGGTGGTCACGGCCCTGGAGTGCCGGTACGCCGGCCAGAGCCACGAGATCCGGGTCGGATCCGTGGCCGACTTCGCCGATGCCCACCGCCAGCGCAACGGCTACACGCGCGCCGACGACGCGGTCGAGGTGGTGGCGCTGCGGGCGACGGCGCGCCTCGTGTCCCCGGTCGGCGTCGCCGACCTCCCGCCACCACCGCGGAGCGGAGCCGTCGGGCCAGCGGTCATCGCGGAACCGGACTGCACGATCTGGCTCCCGCCCGGCTGGGTCGCCGCGCCGCACACCAGCGGGGCCCTGGTCCTCACCCGGGTCGCCTCGTGAGCGCGGCCGACGCCGAGGGGATGGGGCCGGCTCAGTTGGCGGTGCTCATCGCCCGGCTCACCGGCGTGGCCCACGAGATGGGCGAGGTGCTGCGGCGGGCGGCGTTCAGCCCGAACATCAAGGAGCGGGCCGACTGCTCGGCCGCCCTGTTCACCGCCGACGGCACCCTGCTGGTCCAGGCGGAGCACATCCCCGTGCACCTCGGTTCGATGCCGGCCTCGGTCGCCGCAGCCATCGACGCGTTCGGCGACCGCATCGAGCCCGGCCAGCAGGTCATCCTCAACGACCCGTTCGCCGGCGGCACCCACCTCAACGACGTCACCGTGGTCATGCCCGTGTTCGGGGAAGCCGGGATCGTGGCCTGGGTGGCCAACCGGGCGCACCACGCCGACCTCGGCGGCACCGCGCCGGGGTCGATGCCCGCCGACGCCACCCACATCGACGAGGAGGGCCTCCGCCTGTCGCCGCAGATCCTCACCGACGAGGTGGCGGCGGCCATGGCGGCGGCCAGCCGCACCCCGGAGGAGCGGGCCGGCGACCTCGACGCCCAGATCGGCGCCAACCGCCTCGGCGCAGCCCGGTTCGCGGCGATCGGCACGGCGGGCGTGGAGGAGGTGGTGGCCTACGGCGAGCGCCGCATGCGGGCGGCCCTGGCTGAGCTGCCCGACGGCACCTGGGCGTTCGACGACGTGCTCGACAGCTTCGGGCCCGAGCCGCACCAGCAGCAGCCGACGAGCATCGTCGTGACCCTCACCGTCGCGGGTGAGCACATCACGTTCGACTTCACCGGCACCGACCCGCAGCGCGAGGGCAACGTCAACGCGGTCGAAGCGGTGACCGTGAGCGCCGTGGCCTGGGCGCTGCGGTCCGTGCTCGCCCCCACGACCCCCGCCAACGGCGGTGCGCTCCGCAGCGTCGAGGTGATCGCGCCCGCCGGTTCGGTGGTGGCCGCGCAGTTCCCGGCGGCGGTCGGCGCCGGGAACGTCGAGGTGAGCCAGCGGGTGGCCGACGTCTGCCTCGGTGCCCTGGCCCAGGTGGTGCCGGACCGGGTCCCCGCGGCGTCCCAGGGCACCATGAACAACCTGCTGCTCGGCGGCGACGGCTGGGTCTCCTACGAGACCATCGCAGGCGGCCAGGGCGGTCGGCCCCCGCGCCCGGGCACCAACGGTGCGCCGGTGGCCGGCATGAGCGGCGTTCACACGGCGATGACCAACACGCGCAACACCCCGATCGAGGCGTTCGAGCGGGCCTTCGCCGTCCGGGTCCTGCGCTACCGCCTCCGCCGGGGGAGCGGGGGAGCAGGGGCGGCTCCCGGTGGCGAGGGCATCGAACGCGACCTCGAGGTCCTCGAACCGGTCACCGTGTCGCTCATCACCGAGCGCCGGATCAGCCGCCCGTGGGGCCTGGCCGGCGGCGGCGACGGTGCCTCAGGCGAGAACTGGCTCCTGCCCGGCGGCGACGAGTACCGCGCCGAACGGCTGCCGGACAAGGTCACCCGCGACATCGAGCCCGGCGATGTCATCCGCATGCGCACCCCCGGCGGCGGCGCCTGGGGACCACCCAGCACCTGACAGAGTCGAGTCACCGTCCCAATTGAGCCCGCGGCTACGTTCGGCCTCAAGCAGATGAGGTGGAGGTGGGGATCGAGTGCTTCAGTGGCTACGTGACGCGCAACCTGCAGTCCAGGCCGCCGCCATAGCAGGTGCGGTCGCCTTGGCGAGTGCTCTGATCGCCGGCGTGAGCACTGCATTCAACGTTGTTGTGAAGGACCGCCTTGATGAGCGCAGATCGCGTCGGAACCACGACCAGGTTGCCCGCGAAACGTATCGGAAGTACGCGGACCCCCTAACTGCTTCTGCTCTGGCGCTGTTCTGGAGACTCCGGGAGATACTTCACATTGAGGGTAGCTATCAGGTGTCTCTTGGGGCCGGAGAGTCGCGTTTCGAGCGATACAAGACTGAGAGCACTCGGTATCGGATCGCCGCACTGCTTGGCTGGATGTCTGCACTTGAGAGCGAATTGGTGCTGTGCGACGCCCAACCTGATCCGTCTGTTGGCTCGATGCGCATCGCGCTTGCCCGTGTTAGAGACGCACTTGCAGAGGGCGGCCATATCGACGTGCTCCGGTTCTCCCTTCTCTGTGCCCTGTGGGATCGCCAGCATGATGAGGAGAGCTTGACGAGTGCGGGTCGCAAGGTCGACCTCGCTCTCAAGAGGCGAATGGTCTCGCTCAAGAGCGAAGCGGTGACGGCGCTTTCCGAGGGAGACCAGCAGGCGATTGTGCGGGAGATCCGATCCATAGTTCACGATCTCACTCAGCCAATGGTTGGTACGTCGATCGCCCCATCGATGGAAGAGGTCATTCGAGTGCTCTCAATCAAGGAGGCCTGGCTGTTTCGCGACTGGCAGAGAGCAATCGGCGAGATGATGCTGGTGGATACCCCGGATGGTGCCCGGCGGTTCGATGTAAGAGGGTTCCGTGCCTATACCACCCTTGCTTCGGAACCGGGCTCACCTGATCAACAATGGATTCAGCGGCTGAGAGAGTTAACCGACGATTTCGATTCGAGTCGCGATCCACAGTTCGATGCTCGCATCGGTCAACTGAAGCAGGTTCTGACGGCGATCGCCCAGCTCATCATCGATTTTCAGGCGTCGGAGCCATCTCGCACGTCGATTCAGTCGGACGCCCTCGAGGCTGCCAGACGCATTGTCACTCCGACGCCGGCGAAGGCTTTAAGCCACACCCGCCTCGATCGACTTCTCGACCGATGGATTCTGGGTGATCTGCGAAAATCTAGCGAGGGCCTGGTCGACGCCGGCCCTGGGTGAGGTGTGGACGACACCCAGCACCTGACGGCCTCCTGAACGACCCGTCCCGGCCGGGCGGGGCGCGTGGGAGCATGGGGCATGGACCGGTCCGTGAGCTGCCGCTTCGATGCCCGCATCGACGGCGTGGCGGACGTGGTGCTGTCGGTGGCGGTGGCCCAGGGGGTGCCGCGCAGCGCCGAGTCGCTCGAGGTCACCCTCGACGGTGATCCGGTCTCGGTGCGGGAGGTCCAGGACCAGCATGGCACCCGGCTCCACCTGGTCTCCGCGCTCGGCCCGGGGCGGCTCGACGTCGTGTACTCGGCATCAGTCGCGGGGAGCGAGGCCGAGGTCCCCGAGGATGAGGTGGACCGCATCCGCTACACCCGGCCCAGCCGCTACTGCGAGTCCGATGAGCTGGCCCCCTTCGCCCGCAACGAGTTCGGTGCGCTGGAGGGTGCGGAGCGGGTCCGGGCCATCGCCGCCTGGGTCAGCGGGCGCATCGCCTACATCGCCGGATCCAGCCGGCCCACCGACGGCGCCGTCGCCACCTTGCTGGCCGGCCAGGGCGTCTGCCGGGACTTCGCCCACCTGGTGGTGGCGCTGCTGCGGGGCTGCGACGTCCCGGCCCGGATCGCCTCGGTCTACGCCCCCGGTCTGGACCCGATGGACTTCCACGCCGTCGCCGAGGTCCTGGTGGACGGGCGGTGGGTGGTGGTCGATGCCACCCGCCTGGCACCGCGGTCGTCGCTCATCCGGGTGGCGACCGGGCGCGACGCGGCCGACATCGCCTTCCTCACCACCAGCGGCGACCGGGTCGACATGGGGTGGTTGGACGTGCTGGCCATCACCGACGGCCCCCTCCCCGCGGACGACCACACCGACTTCGTCGAGCTGGGCTGACCCGCCCGGTCCGGTTCAGGCGGTGATGAACACGGGGACGCCCAGGGGGAGCTGGAGGTCCACCAGCTCCTTGACGTCGTCGTTCTTCAGGCGGACGCAGCCGTGGGACACGGCCTGGCCGATGAGCTCGGGCCGGTTGGTGCCGTGGATGCCCACCTGGCCGTCGCCGCCGCCGAACTCGCTGAGCGTGTCCGAGTGCATGGCCAGGCCGAAGGCGTACGGACCGTAGGAGCCCTGGGGATCCGTGTTCTGGATGAGCTCGGTGACGTAGGTGCCGTTGACCGGGGTGGGGTTCTCCTCGGTGCCGATGGCGATGGTGGTGGTGAAGACACCGGTGCCGTCCTTCTCGACGCGGAGGGTGCGGCCCTTGAGGTCGACGAAGATCCGGAACGGCGTCTTGGTGACCTGCACCGAGTCCATCGGCATCCAGCCGGTGGAGCCGTTGGGGCGGTCGCGCAGGGCCACGTGGTACCACCCGGGGGCCTCCGGGGTGGCCTGGGCGGAGGCGTCACCGATGATGGCGAAGGTGGTGGGGGCGCCGGCGTCGGTCTTGGGGCCCACCTCGATGGGCTGGGCGTCGGTGCGGGGCTCGGTGAAGACCTGGGGGTCGCCCACCGGGGTGGCGATCCAGCCGAGGAGGTCGTCGGGGCCGAGGGTCAGGTCGACCGGTTCGGGTGCCGCGGTGGTGGTGGTGACCGGGGCGGTGGTGGTGGAGGCCGGGACCTTGGGCGGCAGGGAGCCCAGGGAGGCCCGCTCGCCCGAGCACGAGCCGAGCAGGGACACGGCGGTGACGAGGGCGACCACCAGGCCCAGGACCGGAGCGGCATCTCGCAGGGTGCGGCGGGCTCGGCGTTCGGTCGGGGTGGGCACGGGTGGCGATGCTACCCGGCGAGGTCCGCTCGCGATCCTCGGCCTGACCCGGCTTCCGGAGGCCGTCGGATTCGTCACTTGCCCGATCAGTCAATACAGTTCCCGTCCATGGAGATCAACGGCATCAGCGCAATCGTCACCGGTGGGGCATCGGGTCTCGGAGAGGCCACCGCCCGTCACCTCAGCACCCTCGGGGCCAAGGTCGTGGTCGCGGACCTCGACCGCCAGCAGGAGAAGGGCGAGGCTCTCGCCAAGGAGATCGGCGGCGTGTTCGTGGCGACCGACGTCACCAACACCGAGCAGATCATCTCGGCGGTCGAGGCGGCCAAGGACCTGGGCCCGCTGAAGGCGCTGGTGAACTGCGCCGGCATCGGCTGGGCCACCCGCACCATCGGCAAGGACGGCGAGTACAGCTCGGCCCACGAC
>CALANQ010000062.1 GCA_937926025.1 uncultured Acidimicrobiales bacterium | reverse complement strand
CATACGAGATGCCTAAGTGACTGGAGTTCAGACGTGTGCTCTTCCGATCTATCCGTGTCCGGCGGCTACGGCCCCGTGAACGTGCTGGCCGACCTGGACCTCGGGGTCGAGGAGGGCGAGGTCGGCGTCATCCTCGGCGCCAACGGCGCCGGCAAGACCACCACGCTGCGGGCCATCTGCGGGATGCTCGACGACATCGGCGGCGAGGTGTTCTTCGATGGCGGCGACATCACCAAGGACAGCCCGCAGGCCACCGCCCGCAAGGGCATCGCCCACGTGCCGCAGGGGCGGGGCACCTTCGGCGACCTGACCGTCGACGAGAACCTGCGCCTCGGGGCCATCACCCGCAAGGACCCCGGCGTCCGCGCCGACCTGGACCGCTGGTACGAGGCGTTCCCCCGGCTGGCCGAGCGCCGCACCCAGGCCGCCGGCTCCATGTCCGGCGGCGAGCAGCAGATGCTGGCCATCGCCCGGGCCCTGATGAGCCGGCCCCGCCTGCTGCTGCTGGACGAGCCGTCGCTGGGCCTGGCGCCGCTCATCACCCGGGACCTGTTCGAACGCCTCGGCGAGATCAACCGCACCGAAGGGCTGACCATGCTGATCGTGGAGCAGAACGCCGGCCTGGCGCTGGAGATCGCCCAGCGCGGGTACGTGCTGGAGACGGGCACCATCGTGGCTCGGGGCACGGCCGACGAGCTCGGCGCCGACGAAGACGTCCGCAAGGCGTACCTGGGGTTCTGATGGATCTCTTCCTGGACCAGGTCTTCAACGGCATCGGCACCGGCGCGGTGTACGCGTCGGTGGCGCTCGCCCTCGTCATCATCTACCGGACCACCGGCCTTCTGAACTTCGCCCAGGGCGAGATGGCGCTGTTCTCCACGTTCGTCACGTGGTGGCTCACCGATCAGGGCCTGTCGATCTGGCCGGCGCTGCTCGGGTCGATGGTGTTCTCGTTCTTCGCCGGCGCCGCCATCGAGCGGGTCATCATCCGGCCCGTCGAGGCGGCCAAGAACCCGCTCAACGTGGTCATCGTCACCCTCGGCCTCTTCCTCGCCCTCAACGCCCTCTGCCAGCTGATCTTCATCAAGCCGGGGCAGGAGGCGCTGCAGATGCCGCTCATGTTCCCGAAGGGCGACTTCGACCTGTTCGGCCTGGGGATCCAGAAGGCCATCATCGGCCGGGCCCTGGTCCTGGCCGTGGAGTGCGCGGCGCTGTTCCTGCTCCTCCAGAAGACGAAGATCGGCTTGGCCCTGCGGGCGGTCGCCTCCAACCCGGAGTCGTCGCGGCTGGTGGGCATCAACCCGGGCAACATGCTGATGCTCGGCTGGGGCATCGCCGCCGTCCTCGGCGCCATCGCCGGCACCATGGCCGCCAGCCGGGGCACCGGCGGCTTCGACACCTCGCTCATGCAGCAGGTGCTGGTCTACGCCTTCGCCGCCGCGGCCCTGGGCGGCTTCGACAGCCCGCTGGGCGCCGTGGTCGGCGGGCTCATCGTCGGCGTGGCCCGGTCGCTCACCGTCCAGTACGTCGACTTCCTGCAGGGCATCGAGCTGGTGGTGCCGCTCGGGCTGATCTTCGTGGTCCTGCTGTTCAAGCCCAACGGCCTCTTCGGCCGCAACATCGTGGAGCGGGTGTGATGAGCGACCAGTCCGCCAACCTGCCCGACACCCCGCCCGCGTTCGCGGCCCCGTCGGCGCCCGCTGCCGGAGGTCGGAAGATCCCGTGGCTGCGCATCGTGTTCGGTGTGGTCATCGCGGTCATCGCCCTGGCGCTGCCGTACTACAACGACCCGGAGACCAACCAGATCTTCTGCCAGGTGATGTACCTGGCGCTGGCGGCCATGGGCCTCAACCTGCTCACCGGGTACAACGGCCAGATCTCGCTGGGCCACGGGGCCTTCTTTGGCATCGGCGCGTTCACCGCCGCCATCCTCACCGTGGACCACGGCTGGATGATCGAGGCCACGTTCCCGGTGGCGGCCCTGCTGGCGGCGCTGGTCGGCGTGGCGGTCGGCTTCCCGGCGCTGCGGCTCAAGGGCCTGTACCTCGCGCTCATCACCCTCGGCCTCGCCGTGCTGTTCCCGCTGGTGGTGAAGAAGTTCGTGGAGGGCCCCGGCGGCGTGCCGCTGCTCAAGCCGAAGCGCTCCCAGGTGGGCTCGATGGTGGACTTCTGGGCCGACGACATCTACCGCTACTACGTCTGCCTGGCCATCCTCGCCGTGCTGTTCCTGCTGGCGTGGAACCTGGTCCGGGGCCGGATGGGCCGGGCCATGATCGCCGTGCGCGACCAGGAGGTGGCGGCCTCCACGGTGGGCATCAGCGTGGCCAACGTGAAGGTGTGGTCGTTCGCCCTGTCGGCTGCCTACGCCGGGCTGGCCGGCGCCCTGTCCACCTACGTGGACCGCACCGCCGACGCCTCGAACCCCATCATCTACTTCCAGCGCTCCATCGAGTTCCTGATCGCCGTGGTCATCGGCGGTGCCGCCACCATCGGCGGGCCGCTGCTCGGCGCCATGCTGCTGGTGGCCATCCGCCGGCGCACCGAGGGCACCGAGGCCATGGCCCCGGCCCTGCTCGGCGGCGCCCTCATCATCGTCGTGTACGTCCTGCCCGACGGCATCGTCGGCGGCCTCCGCCGGCTGGCCGCGTGGCTCCGGGCCCGCACCGCCGGGTCCACCGGGCCACCGCCGACCCCCGACCCCCTCGAAGCACCCCAACCCCAGCCCAGCTGATCTCAACCCAGGAGAGACCCATGGACACCAAGCGAACTCCGAGGCTCCGACGGACCCTCGTGCTGCTCCTCGCCCTCGTGGCGCTGGTGGCGGCCTCGTGCAGCGGCCGCAGCGAAGACACCGGTGGCGGCGGTGGCTCCGACGGCGGCGGTGGCGGTGGCGACGGCGAGTCCGGCGCCGTCGTCGACACGGCCGACTGCCCCGACACCGGCACCGCCGGCATCGAGGACGGCACCATCAAGCTGGCGTCGTCGTTCCCGCAGTCGGGCCTGACCGCGGCGTTCGCCCAGATCTCGAAGGGCTACCTCGCCTACTTCGACAAGGTGAACGCCGACGGCGGCGTCGAGGTCGCCGGCAAGAAGTACAAGATCGAGGTCGTCTCCAAGGACGACGAGTACAAGCCGGCCACCACCGCCCAGAACATCGAGTCCGAGGTCGGCACCGACGGCACCGGAGCGTTCGCCGTGTTCAACGTGGTGGGCACCGCCAACAACGTGGCCATCCGCGACGACCTCAACGAGCTGTGCGTGCCGAACATCTTCGCCGCCACCGGCTCGCCGGTCTGGGGCAACACCAGCTACCCGTGGACCATCGGCTCCACGCTGGCGCCCTACACGGTCGAGGCCAAGGCGTTCGCCGACTACCTCAAGGAGAACAAGCCCGACGCCAAGGTCGGCATGCTCGTGCAGAACGACGACTTCGGGAAGGCCTACGAGGAAGGCTTCAAGCAGCAGATCGAGGGCTCGGACATCACCGTGACCCAGGTCAAGACCTACGAGGCCGGCACCGACGAGGTCACCTCCGAGGTCACCTCGCTGAAGGCCTCCGGCGCCGACACCTTCTTCAACGGTGCCACCCTGCTGGCCTGCCCGAACGCCCTCAACGCGGCCAGCGACCAGGGCTGGGACGCCGTGACCTTCGTGTCCGGCACCTGCATCTCCAAGACCCTCATGGGCATCGCCGGCGAGGCCGCCGACGGCGTCTTCGCCACCACGAACATCAAGGACCCGCTGAACCCCGCCTTCGCCGATGACCCGGCGATGAAGGAGTACAACGAGACCCTCGCCGAGTACGGCGCCGACGACGTCGACCCCGAGAACGGCATCGTGGCCTACGGGTACACCCAGGGCGCCCTGCTGGTGGAGATCCTCGAGAGCCTCGACACGCTCGACCGCGGCTCCCTGATGAACAAGATGTACGACCTGAAGGACATGACGGGCGGCCTGCTGCTCGACGGCGTCGAGGTCAACACCTCGCCCGACGACCGCTTCCTCGCCGAGGACGTCCAGATGATCCAGTACAACGCCGCCAACAAGTACTTCGAGAACGTCGGCGACGTTCTGGACTTCGAGGGCACCACCCCCGACATCACGCCGGAGGACCTCATCGAGTCCTGATCGTCAGGTGGCGGGCTCGCCCGCCATCCGGTCCGAGAGCGCCTCGAGGTCAACGATGACCTCGAGGCGCTCCCGCGTCCGGAGCCAGTCGAGGTTGCGCCGGTGCAGGTCGTCGTCGGCGTCGAAGCGGTTGAGGAACACCACCACCGGGCGGGGCGCGAACACGTCGACCCCGAGGCGGACCGAGTTGACGGTGCCGAGGCCGGCGTCGGCCACCAGCAGGACCAGGTCCGGGTCGAGCACGGCGGCCAGGTCGACAGCGTCGCCGTCGGCGCCGATGGGGGAGCGCGGCCCGCCCACGGTCTCCACCCAGCCGACGTCCACGGCGGCGTCGGGCCACACCAGCTCGCCGACCAGGTCGGCGAGCGACGGCACGGGGAGCCCCAGCGCATCGGCCGCCATGGGCGGCGCCATGGCCACGGTGTAGTGGCGGTGGGCCGGGCACACGGTGGTGACGGCCTCGCCGGTGGCGGCGGCCAGGACGGCCGCGTCGGACGGGCCCGGGTCGTCGGCCTCGGAGGACTGCGCCGGCTTGCGGGCGGCCAGCGCCAGGCCCCGCTGGTGGAGGCGGGAGAGGACCTGGCCGCCGACCCACGTCTTGCCGATGTCGGTGGCGGTGCCGGCCACCAGCACCAGGCGGGCGGGCCGGGTCACGCCAGGACGCCGATCTCGGCGAGGGCGTCGAGCAGGCGCGCCACGTCGTCGTCGGTGTGGGCGGCGGAGAACGTGATGCGCAGGCGGCTGGTGCCGGGGGCGACGGTGGGCGGCCGGATGGCCGGCACCAGCAGGCCGCGCTCCAGCAGCGCGCCCGAGGCGGCGACGGCGTCGTCCTCGCGCCCGATGATGACCGGCACGATGGGCGACGGATGGCCGGGGCGGAGCCGGTCCACGTGGCGTCGGAGCGTGGCCCGGAGCTGGTCGCCCTCGGCGCTGCGCACCACCCGGACGGAGGCAAGGGCGGCCCCGGCGTCGGCCGGGCTCAGGCCCGTGGTGAAGATGGCCGAGCGGGCGGCGTTGACCAGCAGGTCCGCCACCCGGTCCGAGCAGGCGACGAAGCCACCGAGCGCGCCGAGCGTCTTCGACAGGGTGCCCACCCGCACCACCTCGACGCCGTCGAAGCAGCCGGGCGCCGGATCCGGGCCGAGCACGGCGTGGGCCTCGTCGATGACCAGCAGGGCCGAGCGGGCGCGGCACAGGTCGGCCACCGCGGCCAGGTCGGCGACATCGCCGTCCATGGAGAACACCGAGTCGAGCACCACCATCGTGGGTTGGTCCGCCGTCTTGGCCAGCAGCTCGTCGAGGGCGTCGACGTCGTCGTGAGGGGCGATGTGCACGTCGGCCTTGGCCAGGCGGGAGCCGTCGATGAGCGACGCGTGGTTCAGCTCGTCGGAGATGATGGCCACGCCCGCGGTGCCCAGGGTGGTGAGGACGCCGAGGTTGGCGGCGAAGCCGGTGGGGAACAGCACCGCCCGCTCCGTGCCCTTCCACGCCGCCAGCTCCCGCTCCAGCTCCTCGTGCACCGGCCGGTCGCCGGTGACCAGGCGGGACGCACCGGCCCCGGTGCCCCACCGGTCGATGGCGTCGTGCGCCCCGGCCACGACCGCCGGGTGGATGCTGAGACCGAGGTAGTCGTTGGACGCGAACGAGAGCACCTCGCGGGCGTCGTCGCCGGGCACCCGGAGCGTGCCGCGGGGACCCCACGCGTCGAACTCCCGGTGGGCGCGCCACCGGCCCTGGTCGCGGATGGCGCCCAGGCGGTGGCCGAGCCACCGGTCCCAGTCGCCCCCGGTGCGGTTCACCCGCCGGTGACCTCGACGATGGCCGCCTCGAGCGCGTCGATCACCCGGACGATCTCGTCGTCGGTGGTGGTGAGCGGCGGCATCAGCACGATCACGTCGCCGAGCGGCCGGATCAGCACGCCCCGGTCCACGCAGGCGGCCGACACCCGGCGCCCCCAGCGGAGGTCGTCGGCAGGCGGGGCCAGCTCCACGCCGGTCATCAGGCCGCAGCGCCGGACCTCGGCCACGCCGTCGAGCGGCTCGATGCGCTCGGCCAGCAGCCGACCCAGCTGCTCCGCCCGCTCGGTGACGTTGGCCAGCACGTCCCACTCGTCGAGCAGCTCCAGATGGCGGAGGGCCACGGCGCAGCCGAGGGCGTTCCCGCTGTAGGAGTGCCCGTGGTAGAAGGTCTTCTCCGACAGGTCGGGGCCCAGGAAGGCCTCCCACACCTGCTGGCTGGCCACGGTGGCGGCCAGCGGGAGGTAGCCGCCGGTGATGCCCTTGCCGATGACCAGCAGGTCCGGCTGCACCCCGCACTGCTCCGACGCGAACAGCGTGCCCGTGCGGCCGAAGCCGGTGGCGACCTCGTCGTGGATGACCAGGACGCCGTGCTGGCGGGCGGCGGCGGCCACCGCGGCCACGGCGGGGATGAGGGCCATGCCGGCTGCGCCCTGGACCAGCGGCTCCAGCACCACCGCGGCCAGCTGGTCGGCGTGCTCGGCGATGGCCGCCACCGCGGCGTCGACCGCGCCGGGCTCGCCCAGGCTCGGGGTGCGCAGCACGGGGAAGCGCAGCGGGTCGAACACGTCGGTGCCGAAGCCGCCGTCGCCGATGGCCAGCGAGCCCGTGGTGTCGCCGTGGTACGCCCCGCCGAACGCCAGGTACGTGGTCTTGGACGTGACGCCCTGGTTGGTCCAGTACTGGAAGGCGATCTTGATGGCCTGCTCCACGGCAGCGGCGCCGTCGGAGGCGAACAGGAACCGGGGCCGGTCGACGGGCACCTTGGGGGCCAGCGCCTCGGCCAGCTCGATGACGATGCGGTTGCCGTTGCCGAGCAGCGTGGAGTGGGCGACCCGGCCCAGCTGGTCCCGGACGGCCTGGTCCAGCTCGGGGACGCCGTGGCCGAGCGTGGTGACCCAGAGCGACGAGATGGCGTCGAAGTAGCGGTTGCCCTCGACGTCGATGAGCTCGCGACCCTCGCCCCGCTCGACGATGACCGGGCGGTTGCCGGCGTACGCCTCCATCTGGGTGAAGCCGTGCCACACCGACGCGACGTCTCGCTCGATCCATCCGTTCAGGTCAGCCACCGGGGCGACGCTAGTGCTGGACCCCGGGGTGACGCCTAGTGCTCGGTGAGGTCCTCGGCCGCCTGGCGGACCTGCCAGTCGCGATCGGTGAGGGCCGCCGCCAGGGCCTCGTCGACCTCCGGCCCGTCGAACGGGGCCAGCGCGATGACCGCCCGCCGGCGCACCGTGGCCTTGTCGCGGGTGCCCGCCAGGATGGCCGGGGGCCCGGCGGGATCGCCGAGCGAGCCGAGGGCCCCCACCGCCGCCTCCCGGACCAGCCCGTCGTCGGCCTCCCGGGCCAGCGCGGCCAGGCGGGCCACCGCCCCGGGCTCAGCCGGCTCCCGTTCGCCCGACGCCCAGGCCGCCACCTCCACCACCGTGTCGTCGGCGTCGTCGAGCAGCGGGACGATGGCCACGTCGGCCGCTGGCCCCTGGCCACGGAGCGTGGCGACCAGCTCCAGGGCCCGGCGGCGGACGCCGGGGTCGAGGTCGCCCAGGCCGAGGGTGAGGTCCGCCGGAACGAGGGCGCCGAGCCGTTGCAGCGCACCGATCGCGGCGCTCCGGACGGCCGGGTCGTCGTCGCCGACGAGGGCGCGGGCGGTGGCCTCGTCGCCCTGGTGCCCGGCGATCGCCGCCTGGCGGCGGCGACGCTGTGCGTCGAGTAGCCTCCGCTCCGTCACGAGAGGGGTGCGGGATGCCGGGTGTGAAGCGTCAGGAGCGGGCCGCGGCCACGCAGAGCCAGCTGCTCGAGGCGGCCCGGACCGTGTTCGCCGAGCGCGGCTACCAGGCCACCTCGGTGGCAGCCATCACCGATGCCGCATCCACCGCTCATGGCACGTTCTACCTGTACTTCCGCAACAAGGAAGACGTGTTCGCCCAGCTCATGGCCTCGACCATGGACGAACTCTACGCCCACACCCTGACCGAGCTGGACCCCGACACCCACCTCTACGACCCCGGGGCGGCGCGCGAGCGCGTGGCCGGGTTCCTCCAGGTGGCGGCCAGCCAGGGGAAGATCTGGCGGGCGCTGCTCGAGGCGATCCTGGTCAGCCCGGCCATCGCCCAGAACTGGCTGGAGCTGCGGTCCGTCTTCCACCAGGGCCTGGCCGACCGCCTGGCCATCTACCAGTCCCGCGGCGAGTTCCGCGACCTGGACCCCAGCCTGGTGGCCCAGTCGCTGTCGGGGATGCTGGAGTGGCACGTGTTCACCGCCGCGTCCTTCGACGTACCCGGCCCGCTCGAAGCCAGCGACCAGGTCATCGACACCATCGCGGACCTGTGGGCGTCGGCCATCGACGTCGGCGGGCGCAAGGGCGCCTCCGCTGCCGACTGACCGGGTGGTGGCCGGTCTGGCAGGCTGACCGGCCGTGAAGCCGGCACCCCGCACGTCGCGCCTCTGGCTGGTCACCGGACCGGTCCTGGCGCTCCTCACCATCGCCGTGGTGGCCCTCGCCATCATCCGGGTGCCCTACGTCGTGATCTCGCCCGGCAGCGCCCGGTCCGTCGTCCCGCTGGTCACCGTCAGCCAGAAGCCCGGCGGCCCCGAGGTGGAGGAGGACCGCTCCGGCGACGACCTGCTGTACGTGACCGTCTCGTCGAAGGTGGAGCCCAGCGGCATCCTGGCGCTGGCCGGCTGGCTGGACGACAAGGCGGAGGTCGTGCCGTCCAAGCCGTTCCTCGGCCAGCAGAGCGAGGACGAGAACCGGGCCCTGAACCTGGCGCTCATGACCAACTCGCAGGACAAGGCCAAGGTGGTGGCGCTGGAGCGCCTCGGCTACGAGGTCGGCAAGACCCCCACCGGCGCCTTCCTCGAGGACGTCGACCCGTCGTACCCGTCCGCTGCCGTGCTGAAGCCGGGCATGACCGTGGTGGAGGCCGACGGCCAGCGCATCCGCACCACCGACGAGATGGTGGCCGCCATCCAGGCCCACCAGCCCGGCGACCAGATGGACCTCGCGGTGATCCCGCTCGAGGGCGGCGAGGCCCGCGACGTCACCGCCACCCTCGGCGAGCGGGCCGACGATCCCGGCGTGGCCGCCCTCGGCGTGTCGCCGGTGGACCGGGTCGCCTACACGTTCCCGGTGGACATCCGCATCGACACCGGCAAGGTGGGCGGCCCGTCGGCGGGCCTGGCCTTCACGCTGGCCATCCTGGACCGCCTCACGCCGGGCAGCCTCACCGGCGGCGACCGCATGGCCGTCACCGGCACCATCGAGCTCGACGGCACCGTGGGGCCCGTGGGCGGCGTGAAGCACAAGACCGAGGCCGCCATCAGCGAAGGGGCGGAGGTGTTCCTGGTGCCGCCGGAGGAGTACCAGGAGGCCGTCGACGCTGCGGACGGACGGATCCAGATCGAACAGGTGCGCACGCTGGACGAGGCGCTGGCCGCCCTCGTCGAGCACGGCGGGGACCCGCTGCCCGACCGCCAGAAGTGACGCGGAGGCTCCCCGAATCCGGCGGGCCGCGGTCGTAGCATCGGTTCGATGGCCCCTGAAGCGACCGACCGGCCCGTCCCCGACCCCGACGAGATCGCGGGGCAGTCGTTCACCCGGACCCGCAAGGGGTTCGAGGTCGACGAGGTGCGGGCCTACCTCGTGTCCCTGGCGTCCCAGGTGCGCGACGCCCAGCGGCTCCAAGCCGAGGCCGAGCGGCGCATCGCGGAGCTCGAACGGCGCGCCACCGACCCGCGTGACCTGGACGAAGCCCAGGTCACCGCCCTGCTGGGCGAGGAGACGGCCCGGGTCCTGGAGACCGCCCGCCAGGCCGCCACCGACATCCGGGCCAAGGCCGAGGAGACCGCCGCGGCCAGCACCGCCGCCGCCGTCGACGAGGCGGCCTCCACCCGCGAGGCCGCCGACCAGTACGCCCAGGGGGTCCGCTCGTCGGCCGACGAGTACGCCAGCACCACCCGCTCCACCGCCGACACCGAGGTGGCCGAGCAGCGGGCCACCGCCACCTCCGAGGCCGAGGCCATGCGCGCCGCCGCGGAGTCCGTCCTGTCGGAGCGCACCGCCGAGGCCGAGGCCGTGGCCGCCGAGATCCGCGCCGAGGTCGACGCCTACGCCGCCTCCACCCGGGAGGCGGCCGACACCTACGCCGCCGACACCCGGGCCGCCACCGACGCGGCTGCCGCCGAGGTCCGAGCCGACGTCGACGCCTACGCCGCCCGAGAGCGCGAGGCGGCCGACGCCTACGCCGCCGCCACCCGCTCCGAGGCCGACGCCGCCGCCCTGGCCACCCGCGACGATGCGGCCCGGGTCCGGGCCGAGGCCGACGAGGCCGCCGCCGCCCGCATCGCCGCCTCCTCCGACGAGGTCGAGGCCATCCTCGACGCCGCCCGCGACCAGGGCCGGGGCATGGTCGACGAGGCCCGGGCCTACCGCGAGCGGGTCATCGCCGACCTGGCCGACCGCCGCCGTGTCGCCCGCGCCCAGCTTGACCAGCTGGCGGCCAGCCGGGACGCCCTGTCGGTGACCCTCACCGACGTCGCCGCTCGCATCGAGGCCTCCCACCAGGCCCTGGCCGACGCCATGGTCGACCCCCGTTCGCTCGGCGACATCGCCACCGACCGAGCCGCCCTCGCCGAGCCCGAGCCCGAGGTGGAGCCGGAGCCGGAACCCGAGGTGGAGCCGGAGCCGGAGCCCGAGCCCGAGCCCGAGCCGGAACCGGAACCCGAAGCGGAACCCGAGCCCGAGCCGGAGCCCGAGCCCGAGCCGGAGCCCGAGGTGGAGCCGGAGCCCGAGGTGGAGCCGGAGCCCGAGGTGGAGCCGGAGCCCGCGCCCGAGCCGGAGCCCGCGCCCGAGGCCGAGTCGGAGCCAGAGCCAGAGCCCGAGTCGGAGCCGGATCCGGTCGGGGCGATGTTCGCCCAGCTGAAGGCGCAGCGGGCCGACGAGCAGGGCCCCCAGCCCGAGGTGGCCGACGCCGAGCCCGGCGAGGGGTCCCAGGTGGCCGACGGCGCCGACACCGATCTGCTCGATCGGCGCGACGCCGCCACCGACGAGCTCGAGCGCCAGCTGGCCCGTCGCCTGAAGCGGGTCCTGTCCGACGAGCAGAACGAGGCCCTGGACCGGCTGCGCCGGATCCGCGGCCAGGCCACAGCCGACGAGGTGCTGCTCAGCCAGGGGGAGCACCTGGGCCGCTACCACGCCGCGGCCCTGGAGGACCTGGTGCGAGCGGAGCGGACCGGTGCGGGTTTCTTCGGCGAGCCGCCCCGACGGTCGGCCGATGTGGGTGACGTGGCCCAGGAGTTCGCCGCCGATCTGGTGCGCCAGCTGCGCGGCCGGCTGGAGGCCGCCTTCGACGATGGTGGCGACGAGGCCGAGATCAGCGATCGGATCCGGTCCTGCTACCGGGAGTGGAAGACCCAGCGCATCGCCGACGCTGCCGCCCACTACGTGCTGGTGGCGTTCAACCGGGGCGTGGCCGAGGCGGCCGAAGAGGGCAGCTCGGCCCGATGGGTGGTCGACGACGGCGGGACCCCGTGTCCCGACTGCGACGACAACGCCCTGGCCGGCGCCGTCCCGAAGGGCGAGGCGTTCCCCACGGGCGACCTGCACCCCCCGGCTCATCCGGGCTGCCGGTGCCTCGCTGCTCCCGCCTGAGGGGTCCGAGCCGAAGCCAGATCGGACAGGGTGACCGGTAGGATCGCCGCCCATGCCACCCGAGAACGACCTCCCCGAACCGCCGCCGCGGCGCGATCCGTCGGCGGCCCCCCGGGCGGGTCGCCGGTCGTTCTTCGCCGGGCGGGGCCGGATCGTCCTGGGGGTCTTCCTGGCGGTGGTCTTCGTCCTGCTGATCTCCCTGCGGGGGATCGCCGGCTTCTACACCGACTACCTGTGGTTCGACTCGTTGGGCCTGGACCCGGTGTGGCGCCGGGTGCTCACCACCAAGGCCACCCTGTCGCTGATCGGCGGCCTGGTGTTCTTCGCCCTGTGCTGGGGCAACCTGCTCATCGCCGAGCGCCTGGCCCCGGTCTTCCGGCCGTCCTCGGGCGACGACGACATGATCGAGCGCTACCACGAGATGATCGGCCGCCGGGCCTGGATGGTGCGCCTGGCCGTCGCCGTGTTCATGGCGCTGATCATCGGCGTGAGCCTGGGTGCGTCGTGGCACGAGTGGCTGCTGTTCACCAACCGGGTGGACTTCAACCAGGTCGATGCCACCTTCCACACCGACATCGGCTTCTACGTGTTCCAGCTGCCGTTCCTCACCGCGGCGGCGAGCTGGCTGTTCTCGTCGCTGGTGGTCGTGTTCATCATCACGGTGCTCGCCCACGTGGTGAACGGCGGGATCCGGTTCCACACCCAGCTGGAGCGGGTGTCGCCGCAGGTCAAGGCCCACCTCTCGGTGCTCCTGGGGCTGCTGGCACTGGTGCAGGTGGGCCGCTACTGGCTCAGCCGCTACCAGCTCACCTTCTCCACCCGGGGCACCGTCGACGGCGCCAACTACACCGACGTCAACGTGGAGCTGCGGGCCATCTACCTGCTGATGCTCATCGCCCTGTTCGCGTTCGGCCTGTTCATCGCCAACATCTGGCGGCGGGGCTGGGTGCTGCCGGTCATGGCCGTCGGCCTCTGGGTGCTGGTGGCCGTGCTGGCCGGGGGCGTCGTGCCGGCGTTCGTCCAGACGTTCCGGGTCGAGCCCAACAAGACGTCGAAGGAGAGCGAGTACATCGGCAACAACATCGCGGCCACCCGCGATGCGTACGGCTTGGATGTGGAGACCCGGGAGTGGGACTGGCGCGCCAAGACCATCTCGGCGGAGACCATGGCCGCCAACGCCGGCACCCTCGACAACGTCCGCCTGTCGGACCCGAACAGCATGCAGGACCGTCTGCGGGAGGATCAGGAGATCCAGCGCTCCTACGCCATCGGCGACGTCGACGTGGACCGCTACACCATCGACGGCAAGACCACCCAGGTCATGATCGCCGCCCGGGACCTGGCGCTCAACGAGCTCAAGCAGGACTCGTGGGAGGCCACCCACCTCAGCTACACGCACGGCTACGGCGTCGTCGCCGCCCCGGCCAACGACCAGACCTCCAACGGCACGCCGGTCCTGGCGGTGAAGGACATCCCGATCAAGTCCGACGGCACCCTCGAGGTCGATCAGCCGGCGATCTACTTCGGTGAGAACAAGTCGGGGTACGTGATCGTCAACACCGACCGCAAGGAGATCAACTTCCAGGACGAGGACGGCAAGACCGCCTACACGTCCTACGAGGGCGACGACGGCGTGGAGATCGGTTCCGGCGCCCAGGGCCTGCTCCGGAAGGCGGCGTTCGCCCTGCGGTTCGGTGACGTGAACCCGCTGGTGTCCAGCAGCCTGCGGCCGGACTCGAAGGTGCTGCTGGAGCGCGACGTGACCTCGCGGCTGAAC
>CALANQ010000061.1 GCA_937926025.1 uncultured Acidimicrobiales bacterium | reverse complement strand
TGAAGGAGCGGCTCGACTGGTTCGAAGAGGCGTGCCAGATCTTCGTGTCCATGCGGGACGAGGCCCGCACCACCATGGCCGGCTCCCGCTACCAGCTGGACGTCGCCCCCGCCGAGCCCAAGCCCACCGGCCCGATGCCGCTGCTCATCGGGGCCAGCGGCCAGCAGCGCATGGCGCGGATCGTGGCGACGTACGCCGACGAGTGGAACACCTGGAGCACGCCGGAGGTCTGGCAGGAGAAGCGGGTCGGCTTCGACCGGGCGCTCGACGAGGCCGGCCGGGACCGGGGCGACCTGTACCGGTCCACCCAGGCGCTGGTGTTCCTTGGACCCGACGGCGCCAAGACGGCTGCGGACTTCGCCGCCATCCGCCCTGCCATCGGCGGCACCAGCGAGCAGCTGATCGAGACCATCGGGCGTTGGGCCGACGCCGGCCTCGACGAGCTCATCGTCCCGAGCTTCACCCTCGGTGCCGGCCAGCAGGCCACCGACGCCATCGACCAGCTCATCGAAGAGGTCGCCCCGGCCTTCCGCTGACCGCGGGGGCGGGCGACGCGTCAACGAGGGGCGCGGCTCCAGCGTCGGGCGTCAGCGGCGAGCTGGTCCAAGACCGCGACCTCGACGGTCAGCCCGGCGGCAACGCGCCACGCCCCTTCGTCGAGCTGCGACTCGTCCGGGTTTCCCCAGCCCCGACCGTGGCCGATGGCGACCGCGAGCGCGATGTGGCCGCGTCCATCGTTGGCCGCTCGAACGGTCAACGCCGTCTCGATCATCCAGAGGACCCTCCGGCGCGTTCAGGCGTGCCACTTCCAGACCATGGCGGCGATGGTGAGCAGCACGAGGCTGGTGTCCACGAGCGCAACCGCCACGTAGCGGTTCCAGGCGACCGTTCCGCCCTGGCGGCTCGCCGCGGCCAGGCGCTCGCCCTCCGGGGCGAAGAAGGTGATCCCGAGCACGGCTCCGATCACGATCACGGTGATGCCGACGGCCACGAAGCCGGCCGACCACTCGTACCCCGTCTCCTGGACGAGCAGGATCCCCGTCACCGCCAGGACGATCCCGACGAGGTTGTAGTAGCGCTTGCCCAACCACGAGGCCGCCTCGAACCACGAGGCCGCCACCTCGCCGCCCTTCCGCGCGAACTGCGGCGTCAGCGCCAGCTGCACCAGGTTGGCGCCCAGCCAGGCCGCCGCCGATGCGATGTGCAGCACGAGCAGCACGTTCCGATAGGTCATCGATCCTCCCCGTCTCGCCTCCGCTCACGATCGCGCACCGAGGAGGCCCTTGCTCAGGACTTGAGGAGGAAGTCGGCGTCGGCGTCGCCGAGGAGGAGGCGGACCTCATCGGCGAGGACGGCGCTGTGGGAGAGGTCCGGGTCGGCGTCGACGAGGTCGAACGCCACCTCGCGGGCCTTCTCCACCCACTCGCGGTCGCGCCGGAGGGAGGCCAGCTTGAGGTCGTTCTTGCCCTTCTGGCGCTCGCCCATCAGGGTGCCCTCGCCGCGCAGGTCCAGGTCGACCTCGGCCAGCTCGAACCCGTCGGTGGTGCGGACCATCGCCTCCAGCCGGGCCTGGCCGTCCGGCGTGGTGCCCGCGCCCACCAGCCAGCACGTGGACGCGTGGGCGCCCCGGCCCACCCGACCGCGGAGCTGGTGGAGCTGCGCGATGCCGAAGCGATCCGCGTCGAGGATGACCATGACGGTGGCGTTCGGGACGTCGACGCCGACCTCGATGACCGTGGTGGCCACGAGGACCTGCGTCCGCCCGGCCCGGAAGGCGTCCATGACCTGCTCCTTGTCCGCGCTGGCCATCCGGCCGTGGAGCAGGCCGAGCGAGAGGCCGTGGAGCTCGCCCCCGGCGAGGCGCTCGAGGGTCTCCTCGGCGGAGGCCACCTCGAGCTTGTCGGAACCCTCGACCAGCGGGCACACCACGTACGCCTGGCGTCCGGCCGCCACCTCGGCTCGCACGTGGTCCCACACCGGCTGCTCGGCCTCCGGGTCGTCGCCTTCGCCGTCGACGCGGACCCACGTGGTCTCGATGGGTGTCCGCCCCGGCGGCAGCTCGTCGAGGATCGACACGTCGAGGTCGCCGTAGACGGTCATGGCCGCGGTGCGCGGGATCGGCGTTGCCGTCATCACCAGCACGTCGGGCGTGAGGCCGTCGGCCCCCTTCTGACGCAGTGCGTCGCGCTGCTCCACGCCGAAGCGGTGCTGCTCGTCGATGACGACGACGCCCAGCGAGCGGAACGCCACCTTGTCCTCGATGAGGGCGTGGGTGCCGATCAAGATGTCGACCTCGCCGCTGGCCAGCCCCTCGGCCAGCTTCCGGCGGGCGGCCGCCGGCACCTTGTTGGTGAGCAGCTCCACCCGCAGCGGCCGGTCCTCGGCCAGGCCGGCGAACAGGGAGTCCGGGTCCGGGTCGCCGGGGACCCGCAGGTCGGCGAGCAGCGCCCGGACCCCGGCGAAGTGCTGCTCGGCCAGCACCTCGGTGGGCGCCATGAGCGCGCCCTGGTGCCCGCCCTGGACGGCGGTGAGCAGCGCGGTCACCGCGACCACGGTCTTGCCGGCGCCGACATCGCCCTGGAGGAGCCGGTGCATCGGGTGCGAGCCGGTGAGGTCCCGGGTGATCTCGTCGATGACCCGGTGCTGGGCCGTGGTGAGCGGGTACGGGAGGGCGTCGTGGAACCGGCGGACCAGCTCGCCCGAGCCGTCGTGCACCATGCCCTTGGCCGTGCGCTCCAGCGACCGCTTCCGCAGCACGAGCGCCAGCTGCACCCGGAGCAGCTCGTCGAACACCAGCCGCTTCCGGGAGGCGGCGATGTCCCGCCACTCCTCGGGCTGGTGGTAGCCCCACAGCGCCGCCTCCCGCCCGATGAGCCCGAGCCGGGACCGCACGGCCTCGGGCAGGGGCTCGGCCAGGCCCCGGGCGCGGGTCTTGCCCAGGGCCACGCCGATCCAACGGGCGAAGTCGTCGGACTCCAGCTTGGTCTTCACCTTGGAGCCGCTGACCGAGACCTGGTGCTGCGGGTAGACGCTGATGATGCGGCCGGTCTGCTCGCCGCCGATCACGTCGACCACCGGGTTGGTGAGCTGGGGCCGGCCGTTGAAGCTGTCGATCTTCCCGAAGAACACCGCCTCGGTGCCGACCGCCAGCTTCTGGTCGATGCCCCACGTGTTGAAGAACGTGACCTTGAGCCGTCCGCCCGTGCCGTCGGTGACGTCGAACTCGTCGCGGTTGAGGGGCCGGCCCCGCCCCCGGCGCGGCGGCCGGTGGGCCTTGTGGCTGCGCACCGTGCCGACCACCATCGCCTCCTCCCCCGGGACCAGGTCCCGGATGGCCACCTGGCGGGACCGGTCGACGTGGCGGCGCGGGTAGTAGGTGACCAGGTCCAAGATGTCGCCGACGCCGATCTTGTCCAGGGCGTCGACCTTCTTGGGGCTGGCGTGGAGGGCGCTGATGGCCGTGAGCGGGAAGTCCGCCAGGTCGGCGTAGGTCAGAGGGCCGTCGGTCATCGCCCCTGGAGGCTACGAGGGCGGTGCGACATCGCCGTCGACCGAGCGGCGCCGCAGCTGCACCTCGTCCTCGATCAGCACGGCGAGCTGCAGGACCAGGCCGATGCGGAGCGCCACGGCACCGGCCAGCGCCAGCCGGTCCAGCTCCGGCGTGGCGCCGTGCCACCCGGTGTAGAGCGAGGCGACGGCCAGCCCGATGAGCGCCAGCGGGAGCGGCCAGCGGGGGCTCCGCCGCCCGACCCGGGCCAGGCTCCACCCCAGCACGACGACCGTCAGGGCGATGACCATGCCGGTGTCGCCCGGCCCGAACAGCAGGTCCTCCACCGGCTCCGGGAGCACGAGCCGCACCGATGCGTAGAACGCGGGCGGCGCCAGCATGGCGGTGGACGGCACCTGCTCCTCGGCGTTGGGCTGGCGGACGCCGGCGAAGTCGTCGAGCGGCGCCGTGGCCGTGTACCAGGGGTGGGTGGCGAGGTAGCGCACGTAGGTGCTGCGGCCCTCGTGGGCGACCCAGTCGGAGAACGCCGGATCCGAGCGCAGCGAGTCGGGATCGAGCGCCCCCGACGCCGGCACCGGCATGCCGTGCTGGGTGAACCACTCGAGCCGGGCCGGGTCCGAGGCCACCCGGTTGGCCACGATGACCAGCAGGTTCTCGTGCACGATCTCCTGGTTGCGGCTGTAGCTGGCCGTGGCCAGCGCCCCCTCCACGGCCAGCACGATGGCGAGGAGGGCGAGGAGCCGGACCCCCAGGTCCCGTCGGCCCCGGCGACGGGCGAGCACCACGACCGCCACCACCACCAGCCCGACCGCCATCCAGGCCGTGGGCACGATGCTCTGGCGCACGAACAGCCACGGCAAGGTGGCCAGCGCCACCAGCAGCGCCGTGGCCAGCTCCGTGCGCCGTAAGAAGTTCAGCCAGGCCGCGACCACCAGGACGGTGAGCGACAGGCCGAGCGACTCCGACAGCTTGGCGGCGTCCCAGTTGGTGACGACGCTGGTGCAGCCCAGGGCGGCCAGCACCCCCGCCACCGCCCCCCGGGCCGGCCGGAGCCGGAACCACGCCCCCGCCGACAGCGCGAGCACGGACCAGCACACCGCCCCCACCACCGCCTGGCCGATGACGAGGGCCCGGTTGGTGCCCGGGATCAGCCAGTACAGGAACGGCACCGCCCACGGTCGGCGGCCGTCGCCCGTGAAGTCCAGGCGGTCGTACTCCGCAGAGTCCACGGACAGGAAGAGACGCATGCCGGCCACCGCCGCCAGCCGGAGCAGCAGGACGGCCGCCACCAGCCACGCGCCCCACCCCCACGCCCGCACCTTCTGGTGCAGCGGGAGCGGGTCGTCGAACCCGGCGAGCGAGGTGACCGGCCGGGTCGGGCCGACGGGCCGGCTCGGTCGGGTGCGTGCGGGCGCGGCGTCGGGCTGCGCTGCCCCCGCCTCGTCCTCCGCCTCGGGCACGGGCTACTCGATGCCGAGGAAGTAGGGGTAGAGCGGCTGGCCGCCGTGATGGGTCTCGGTCTCCACACCGTCGTGGTGCTCCTCCAGCCAGAGCATGACCTTGCGCGTCTCCGCGTCGGTGGAGCCCTCGCCGGTGATGAGCGTGACGATCTCGTGGTCCTCGGTGAGGAGGTGGTCCAGCAGGCCGATGGTGGCCGCGCTGATGGAGGGGGCCACAGCCTGGATGCCGTCGCGGGCGATGCCGAGGTAGTCGCCTTCGGCGATGGGCCCGACATCGCACGACGAGTCCCGCACGGCCTGGGTGACCTCGCCGGCCAGCACGTTGGCGGCGGCCTCGGCCATGTCCGACGCGTTGGCGGCGATGGGCGCGTCGGGGTCGTAGGCGACCAGGGCGGCGAAGCCCTCGGGGATGCCCTTGGTGGGCACCACGATGACCGTCTTGTCCGTGGTGGCGTCGACCTGCTCGGCCACGGCGATGATGTTCTTGTTGTTGGGCAGGATGACCACGCAGTCCGACGGTGCCGCCTCGACCGCTTCGAGGATCTGGGCCGTGGACGGGTTCATCGACTGGCCGCCGGTCAGCACGCGGGCGCCGAGCGAGTGGAAGATGCGCTTCACGCCGTCGCCGGTGGCGATGGCGACCACGGCCGTCTCCACCGGGGTGGCGTCGGGCGCGGGTTCGGGGTTCTCCTCGGCCTCGCGGACCCAGCGCTCCTCCTCGACCTCTTCGAGGAGGTCGGTGACGCGGATCTTGGAGGGCTTGCCGATCTCGATGGCGGCCTCGATGGCCGGGCCGATGTCGTCGGTGTGGATGTGGCAGTTGAAGAGGCCGTCGGCGCCGACCACCACGATGGAGTCGCCGATGCCCGCCCACACGTCCTTGAACGCCGGGATGGCCGCGTCGGGCGCCTCGAGGATGTACATGACCTCGTAGCGGAGATCGGCGAGGCCCTTCTCGTGACCCTCCTCGCCGTGGGCGAGGATCTGCAGGTCCTCGACGTGGCCGGCGTCGGCGACCGCCTCGGTGATGGACGCGGCGGGCAGGTCGCGGCCATCGACCACGTGCAGGAAGCCGTCGATCAGCAGCATCAGCCCGGTGCCGCCGGCATCGACGACGCCGGCCTGCTTGAGCACCTCGAGCTGCTCGGGCGTGTTGGCCAGCGCCTCGTGCCCCGAGGTGCGGGCGGCGTCGAGCACCTCGACCAGCGATGCTCCGGAGCCGGCAGCGGCCGACGCGCCCTCGGAGGCCACGCGGATGACGGTGAGGATGGTGCCCTCGACCGGGTTGCCCACCGCTTCGTACGCACCCTTGGCCGCCACCTCGAGGCCCTGGGCCAGCAGCGCCGCGTCGATCTGCCCGTCGGTGGCGCTGGCCAGCGTCTGGGTCAGCCCGCGCAGGATCTGCGAGAGGATGACGCCGCTGTTCCCCCGGGCACCCATGAGCGCCCCGTGGCCGATGGCCTTGCACACCGCGGCCAGATCGCCGTCCACCTCGTCGAGCTCGGCGGCCACGGACGTGATGGTGAGGGCCATGTTGCTGCCGGTGTCCCCGTCGGGGACCGGGTAGACGTTCAGGCGGTTGATGCCGTCCTTGTGCGCCTGCAGGGCGTCTCGGAATGCGGCGACGACGAGCCGGAGATCGTCGGCACCGAGGCGCTCGAGCGTGGTCATGGCGGCGCAGCCTACCGACTGCGCGGAGGGTGGTCAGACGACGGACACGTCAGCCGCACCGCCGCTCGGCTTGTGGACGGCCCGCGCGACCGCGTAGCTTTGTCCCTCGGCCCGAACCCGGGTCGACCGGTAGCGAAACCCTGGAGTGCAGTGATGGCCTCGACGTGTGAAGTGTGCGGCAAGAAGCCGTCGTTCGGCATGAGCGTGAGCCACTCCCACCGTCGCACCAAGCGGCGCTGGAGCCCGAACATCCAGCAGGTGCGCGCCGTCGTGGCGCCCGGCACCGTCCGCCGCGTGAACGTCTGCACCGGCTGCCTCAAGGCCGGCAAGGTCACCAAGGCCACCCGGGCCAAGACCTCCGCCTGACGCTTTCCAGCACCGAGCTCTTCCACGAAGGCGCCGGCTCGGCCGGCGCCTTCGTCGCGTCCATCGCACGGTCCGATGCCCTGACGTGGACACATCGCCGGGAGCGATGCTGCGCATCCCAAGTTCGTATGGCCCGGCACCCCGTCGGTTGTGCGCCGCGCGCCGGACCGGAACTAGGGTCGAACCACCGCATCCACAGGTGGAGGACGTTGTTGTGCAAGGTGTGATCAAGTCGTACGACCCCGGGACGGGCGACGGGATCATCATGTGCGACAGCGACCTGGCCGACTACGACCTGGCACCCGGGTCGATCCACGGCTCGCCGTTCCGCATGCTCCGCCAGGGGCAGCGGGTGATCTTCGACCTCGATGACAGCGGTCGGGCCACGGGGCTGCGCCTCGGGTCCGAGGTCGACATGGGCACCCCGGGCTTCGGCCCGGCTCCCGAAGTCTGAAGCAACCAAAACCCAGCGGCCCCTCGGCCCGGTCACCGGAGAGATCATGACTGCCAGCACCACCAACGAGAACCTCAAGGCGTGGGTCGCCGAGTGGGCGGAGGTCTTCGGCCCCACCGACATCCACTGGTGCGACGGGTCCGCCGAGGAGTACGAGGAGCTGTGCCAGCTGCTCGTCGACGGCGGCACCTTCGAGAAGCTGTCCGACGCCAAGCGTCCCAACAGCTACCTCGCCCTGTCGGACCCGGGCGACGTCGCCCGCGTCGAGGACCGCACCTACATCTGCTCGGTCGATGAGGCCGACGCCGGCCCCACCAACAACTGGCGGGACCCGGCCGAGATGAAGGAGACCCTCCTCGGCCACTACCGGGGCGCCATGGCCGGCCGGACCATGTACGTGGTGCCGTTCTCCATGGGCCCGCTCGGCTCGCCCATCGCCCACATCGGCGTGCAGCTCACCGACTCGCCCTACGTGGCCGTCAGCATGCGCATCATGACCCGCATGGGTCAGGGCGCCCTCGACGTCCTCGGTGACGGCGACTGGGTCAAGTGCCTGCACTCCGTGGGCTACCCGCTCACCGACGGCAAGGCCGACGTGCCGTGGCCGTGCGACGCGGAGAACAAGTACATCTCGCACTTCCCGGAGACCAACGAGATCTGGAGCTACGGCTCGGGCTACGGCGGCAACGCCCTGCTGGGCAAGAAGTGCTTCGCGCTGCGCATCGCCTCCACCATGGCCCGTGACCAGGGCTGGATGGCCGAGCACATGCTCATCGTGGGCATCACCGATCCCGACGGCAACAAGACCTACGTGGCCGGTGCGTTCCCGTCGGCCTGCGGCAAGACCAACATGGCCATGCTCATCCCCCCCCTCCCGGGCTGGAGCTGCGAGACCGTCGGCGACGACATCGCGTGGATGAAGTTCGGCGACGACGGCCGCCTCTACGCCATCAACCCCGAGGCCGGCTTCTTCGGCGTGGCCCCCGGCACCGGCGACGACACCAACGCCAACGCCATCGCCTCGGTCCGGGCCAACAGCATCTTCACCAACGTCGCCAAGACCGACGACGGCGACGTCTGGTGGGAGGGCATGACCGACAAGGTCCCCGCCCACCTCATCGACTGGAAGGGCAACGACTGGACCCCCGAGTCCGGCACCCCCGCCGCCCACCCGAACGCCCGCTTCACCGCCCCGGCGTCGCAGTGCCCGTCCATCGCCCCCGAGTGGGAGGACCCGAAGGGCGTGCCGATCTCGGCCATCCTCTTCGGCGGCCGCCGCGCCACCAACGTGCCGCTGGTGACCGAGGCCTTCGACTGGCAGCACGGCACGTTCCTCGGCTCCATCATGAGCTCCGAGAAGACCGCGGCCGCCGCCGGCACCATCGGCGAGGTCCGCTTCGACCCCTTCGCCATGCTGCCGTTCATGGGCTACAACGCCGGCGACTACATGCAGCACTGGCTCGACATCGGCAAGGCCACCGACGCCGACAAGCTGCCCAAGCTGTTCTGGGTCAACTGGTTCCGCAAGGGTGACGACGGCTCGTTCCTGTGGCCGGGCTTCGGCGACAACAGCCGGGTGCTCAAGTGGGTCATCGAGCGGGTGAACGGCACGGCCGACGCGGTCGACACCGCCATCGGCCGGGTCCCCACCGCCGGCGGCATCGACACCACCGGCCTCGACGGCGTCTCCGACGAGACCCTCGCCGAGCTGCTCAAGGTCGACAACGAGGCCTGGCGCGGCGAGATCCCGCTGATCGAGGGGCACTTCGCCTTCATCGGCGACCACCTCCCCGCCGAGCTGCGCGACGAGCTGAACAACCTCCAGAAGCGCCTCGCCAACTGATCCCACCGCCTCCGCCTCGGAGGCATCCGGACCGCACGAAGGCCGCCCTCCGGGGCGGCCTTCGCCGTTCCCCCAGCACGCTCCGGCCCGACCCGACCCCGACCCCGACCCCGACCCCGAACTTCGTAGGCCAGCACGACCATCGTGTCCCGCTCACCGACGAAGTTCGATGGAGTCGGCCCCACCCACCTGGACTTCGTAGGTGAGGAGGACCGTTCGGTGGTGCTCAGCTACGAAGTTCGGCGGAGGGCGGTCACCAGCGGGAGTCGGTGGGGCGGTGCTGGGGCCGACGTGGGTGGCCAGCCAGGCGTTGAGCGGTGCGGCCGCTCGCCATGCGCCGACGATGCGGTCGGCGGCGCCCTTGGTGCCGATCCACGCCGCCGGCTCCCACTGGCGGAGGGCGGCGATGCTCTTGCGGCGGAGCAGCTCGATGCGGGCGTGGTCGCGCGGGTAGCCGCGGGGTGCGGTCTTGAGGGCGTGGCCCTCGATGGTGAGCTTGGCGGCCTCGACCTCGGCCACGGCATCCACCAGCGCCTCGCCGGACCCGGCGTCGTCGACGGCGTGGCGGTACCGCTCGAGCTGATCGGGCGCCATCATCCAGAACCCGGCCCCGACAGCCAGGCCCCGGGTGGAGATGCCGACGTAGTAGCGCTCGCCGCCCTCGCCTTCGGTGATGGCGTAGCACTGGGTCTTGTAGGGCGTCTTGTCCTTGCTGAAGCGGGTGTCCCGGTTGGGGCGGAACACGTGGAGGGGGCCGAACTCGTCGGCGACCAGCTCGCTCAGGGCATCGAACGGGGCCCGCACCTCGGTGTCGTAGGTGGGCTTGTGCGCCAGCCACCAGTCGCGGGTGTTCTCCGCCTCGAGCTGGCGGTAGAAGTCGAACGCGGCGGGCGACCAGCCCCGGAACCCGGCCATCGAGGGGTCAGAGGTTGACGACGGGCATGGTGGTGGTCTTGGTGATGCCGCCCAGCATCTGGACCCGGCTCACCACCAGGCGGCCCAGCTCGTCCATGGATTCGGCCTCCACCCGCACGACGACGTCGTAGGGGCCGGTGACGTCGTCGGCCGCGATGACGCCGGGGATGTCCCGGACCTCGTTGGCGACGGCGGCGGCCTTGCCGACCTCGGTCTGGATGAGGATGTATGCGGACACGGCCATGGCTGCCTCCATGCAGGTGGGGGGTGACGTGAGCGTAGGCCAGCCAGCGGAGCCGCTCCCCTGACTGGACTCTGTATTGCGGTTTCGTTACGATTTCTCGATCGCACTGTCATCTTGCCGTCTCGCAGATGACATCTTCTGCCCGCTGTCCAGGAACCGCACCTCGTGAAGACCCGCCTCGCTTCGCTCGCCCTCGTCGCTCTCGTGCTCATCGGAGCCGGGAGCCTGACCGCCTGCACCCCGCAGCTCAACGCCGTCGCCGCGGCCCGGGAGCAGATCGGCCAGCCGTACGTGAGCGGCGGCGAGTCCCGCGCCGAGGGCGGCTTCGACTGCTCCGGGCTCACCTACTACGCCTGGAAGCAGGCCGGCGTGACCCTCCCCCGCTCGTCCAGCGCCCAGTACTCGTGGGTGACCAAGATCAAGAAGGCCGACCTCCAGCCCGGCGACCTCGTCTTCTACAGCAGCTCCCGGTCGGCCTCGAACATCAGCCACGTGGCCCTCTACGCCGGCGACGGCAAGATCATCCAGGCCCACAAGCCCGGCGTGCCGCTCAGCGAGGACGACCTCGACACCTGGTGGACCAGCAACCTCATCGGCTACGGCCGCATCCCGGCCAGCGCCCTGAAGGGCTGACCCCGGCTCAGATCGCGCCCTGGCCGATGCTGAGCAGGCGCAGGCCGAGGCCCATGATGAACAGGCCGCCGAAGCCGTAGAGCAGGTACTTCTTGTCCTTCAGCTGCCCCCGGTAGCTGTAGATGATGCCGACGGCGAAGGCGGCCGAGAACCCGTACAGCACGTGGAACCCGTAGTCCTCGCCCTTGTGCGACTGCAGGATCACCACGCCGAGCACCACCTGGACGAACACGGCGATCTCGGCGAACGCCGTGAACCACCACAGCTGCTTCACCCGGAACCGCTCGTCGCGGTGGGCGGCCAGCGCCCACAGCCCGGCGAGGCCGTTCGAGACGATCACCACCCAGGCCAGGACCTCGTGGGTGTCGACCAGCACCGGCGGAGTGGCGGAGACCAGCACGTCGTCACGCTCGCACAGCCCGGGTGGGCGGTGCGAACCCGCAGGACGCCGTCAGCCGGTGTAGCTGGCCGTGCCCGAGACCGGGACGGCCCCGGTGGCCTGGGGCTCGGTGCCGACCACGGTGGTCGACGTCGTCGTGGTCGACGTCGTGGTGCTGGTGGTCGGTGGGGCCAGCGGCGTGTAGATGGTGTCGAGCAGCGCCGAGTCGCACCCGGGCGGGGCGTTCACCGGGTTGCAGCGGGCCACGGTGCCACCGGGGATCTCCACCACGTACGGGGTGGTGAACCCGACCGCCAGGCCGGGACCCTCGTAGTCGGTGCTCACCCACTGGGCGCCGCCGGCCAGGGCGGCGTCGCGCGGCCCGGTGTTGTTGTCGCGGGCCTCGACGGTGTCGGCGTCGGAGCGGGTCCGGACCACGTAGCCCTGCTGGACCAGACCGGGGATGCTGGCGTCCATCGGATCGTTGCGCTTGATGAAGGCGGCGTCGGGGTCGCCGGGATCGGCGTTGGTGAACAGCACCCGGCCCTCGAGGTTCGGATGGCCGTTCAGGTAGTCGCTGCGGTAGCCGCCGCCGTTGTCCATGAGGAACATGGTCTTGCCGCGGCTGGCGCCCAGCGTGGGCCACCCGTCGGTGGTGACCGCCTCGTTCAGGGTGGGGTGCGAGCCCCGGACGTCGTCGGGCGTGAGCAGGTCGCTCGGGTCCATCACGGAGCGGATCTCGTCGTCGACCTGGCCGATGGTGGCGGCCGTCCACTTCTCCGGAGCCGTGAACGTGAACCCCGGGAAGTCCAGCGGATCGTCCTTGAGCTCGACCAGCACGGCGATGGGCACGTGGCTCGGGTTGGCGTCGCTCCAGGTCTTGATGGCGGTCAGGCAGTCGACGAAGGTCAGGCAGGTGCTGGCGTAGTCGACGTCTTGGATGTGCAGGACCTTGATGCCGGGCTGGTTCATCTTCGGGTCGTAGGGACCGACGCCGGCAGCGCTGCGCAGCAGCGGATCGGCGTAGAGGCCGCCCGACTGGTCCAGGTAGACGTCGAGCTCGATCTGGCGGACCTTGCGGCTCTGGAACTGCGTGCCCAGCGCCTCGTGCTGGTACTGCATCAGGTCGGCGGCGCCGTCGATGAACTGCCGGCGCAGCGCCTCCTCCTTGTCCGAGACCATGGTCTTGTACGAGTTGTGGCTGCCCACCACCTGGATCTCGTTCAGGTGCACGTCGTCGTCGACACCCGCCACCGACGACGGGGCGGCCACCGACGACGACCGGCTGCTGACCGGTGAACCGGCGACGACGACCGTGGCGGCCAGTGCGGCTGCGGCGGCAGCCAGTGCGATGAACCGACGGTGACCCATGTGGTGAACGCTCCCCCAACTCCAGATGAACCGGAGACGACGGTAGCGCGCCGGTCACCCCACCTCGGGGGTCGCCTCCGAACCGCGCTCGACCACGGTGATGGCTCCGGTGTCCGCATCGACATCGACCACCGTCACCGACACGTACGCCGGGGCGAACACCACCACCTCGGGCCGCCCCTCCGCGGCGCCGACCACCGCGTTGACGGCCACGAAGTGGGTGAACACCACGATGTCCTCGCGGGTGGTGCGCACCGCCTCGAGCAGCGCACCGTGCCAGCGCTCGATGGTGGGTCCGAGATCGGTCCAGTTCGACACCAGGGCGGAGGCCAGCCACGCCTTCCGCTCGCCGGGGTCCTCCGACGGCGACGGGATCTCGTCGAACGCCGGGCTGATGGCGATGGTCGCGTCCCACGCAGCGGCCAGCGGCGCCGCCGTCTCCTGCGTGCGCAGGCGGGGCGACGACCAGACCGGCATCGGCGGGAACCGTCCGGCGAGGTCCGCAGCCACCGCGTCGGCCTGGACGCGGCCGTCCGGGTGCAGGCCGGGGTCGAGGTGATCGTGGTGCCCCCGAGCCCGCCTCAGGCGACGCCGAAGACATAGCGGGTCAGCGACCGGTAGGTCTCGCCGGGACGCAGCACGGCGCTCGGAAAACCGGGCTTGTTGGGCGTATCGGGGTACTTGTGCGGCTCGAGGCAGAAGCCGTCCGACTGCCGG
>CALANQ010000060.1 GCA_937926025.1 uncultured Acidimicrobiales bacterium | reverse complement strand
TCCCAACCGGTCTACGACCAGCTCGAGGCCACCGATGGCGACGACCCGGTGATCTTGCTCGCCCACCGCCCCGACGCCGTCAGCCAGCTCCCGCCGGACTCCCGGGTGGACCTCACGGTGGCCGGCCACACGCACGGCGGCCAGATCGCACTGCCGCTCCTCGGGCCGCCCGTCACGCTGTCGGACCTGCCCCGTGAGGTCGGAGCCGGCGGGCTCCACGAGGTGCACGGCAACGCGGTCTACGTGTCCACCGGTGTCGGTGTGGAACGGGGGCAGGCGCCGCAGGTCCGGTTCCTGACCCGCCCCTCGTTCGGCATCCTCGATCTGACCGAGCGCGCCTGAGCGCTCATCGTTCGCAGGTGCGAGGCGGTTCGGCGATGCGCGAGAGGTCGATGTCGGCGACGAACGGGAGGCCGCCCGCGGCGCACGCGGCCTCCGCCCACCGGTCGTCCTCGGCGGGATCGGTGCCGTCGGTGTAGTCGGTCGCCGTCACGGTGAGCCCGCGCCGGCGCAGATCCGCCAGCGAGGCGAGGGCGGCGCGGTGGTCCTGGTCGGACACGGCTGCGTACGCCTCGGCGTCGAAGTCGTAGGTGGAGGACACGTCCTCCCGGTTCCACCCGTCGAGGTGGTCGACGATGCCGGCCGCCACGGGGTCGCCGTTCTGGGCGAACAGGACCCGCCCGGCGACGAGGTCGTCCAGGTCCGCCACGAGACGGACCATGCCGGCCCGCTGCTGCGGGTGCTCCGCCACCATGTCGGTGTTGTCCAGGAACAGCCCGTCGAACCCCTTCGCCAGCTCGGTCCGTGCCTCGTCGAGGAGGAGCTCGCGCATCCCGCGCTGGTCCACCGCGGCGTACCACTCGTCCCAGTCGTCCCAGTGGTCGAGCAGCCAGCCCCCGTCCCGGGCCGCGTCGAACCAGGACCGGCCCGGCTCGACCGTCCCGACGCTGAGGTAGGCGAGCACGCTCGCCCCCTCGTCCTGGAGGGCGCGCACCGACGCGGCGCTGGTCTCCGCCCCGTCGACCACCACCAGGTCGTACGCGCCGAGCGGTTCCCGGGCATCCGGGTCGTCGGCGTCGACGCCGAGAGCGAGGGCGAACGACTCCGGCTCGGCGTCGACGGCGGAGGCGGAGCCGTCGGAGCCGGCGGAGCCGTTGGAAGATCCGCTGCAGCCTCCCGCAGCACCGGCCAGCACGAGCAGGACCGCCACCACCCGGATGCGGGAACGCCCCATGGGTCGAGCGTAGGGCGACCCCCGCAGCAGGGGCCGTCGGCCGCCGGGATCAGCCGGCCAGGAAGGCGGCGACGTCCTCGGGCGCCACGATGTTGATGGGCACCCCGGTGCCCCGCTCGAAGCCGCCCGCGCTGTGGAGCCGCGGCGTGATGTGGGCGTGCCAGTGGAACGGATCGTCGCCCCGGTGCGGCAGGGTGTGGAACACGATGTTGTAGGACACGTCGCCCAGCAGGGTGCGGAGCCGCGAGAGGGCGTCGCGGATGGCCGTTCCCACCGCCACCAGCGATGCCGGTGCGGCGTGGTGCAGGTGGCCCTCGTGCTGCACGGGGACGACCAGCAGCTCGAACGGCGAACCGCTCCACCAGGGCGCGATCACCGCGACCTCGTCGTCGATGGCCAGGGTGCGGTAGCCGGCGTCCTGCTCGGCCTCGACCGTGGCGCAGAGCAGGCAGCCGCCCTCGAAGCGCCGGAACCCGGCGATCTCCTCCAGCAGCTCGCCGGGCACGAACGGGATGCCCAGCAGCTGGCCGTGCGGATGCCGGCGGCTGGCCCCGGCGGCCAGGCCGTGGTTCACGATGGCCTGGCTGTAGCGGATGCCGGCGGTGGCGGCGTGGTCCTCCAGCCGGTCCCGGAGGGCGGCCATGACCAGCCCGGTCTGGCGGTCGTCGAGGTCGGCCCAGCTGTGCTGGTGCTCGGGGGTGAGGACCAGCACCTCGTGGATGCCCCGCGCCGGCGCCTTCGCGAAGAGGGGACCGAGCTTGGTCACCTTCATCTCGCCGGCCCCTTCGAACGCGGGGTAGCGGTTGGGCACCACCCGGAGGGACCACGAGCCGGAGGTGCCGTAGGTCTCGAGCGCCGGCGGCAGCTCCTCCTCGTGACCGGGGCAGAACGGGCAGCCCGAAGCCGGGTCGTCGACCGGGTGACCCCGGTCGGTGGCGAAGTCGCCCGGCCGCGACGCCCGGCCGGTGGACACCGTCACCCATCGTCCCGTGAGCGGATTGAGCCGGAGCTGGTTCACTCCCTGCATGGTAGGAGGCCGGCGGCGCCCCCGACGCGTGGGATCGGATGCGACACTGAGCCGATGGACGGCTACGACCCGGCGACCTACGGCGACCGCTTCGCCTCGGTGTACGACGACTGGTACGCGGGCATCACCGATGCCGCCACGTGTGCGGCGCTCCTCGCCGACCTGGCGGACCTGGATCACGACGCCGGAGGCGGTCCGGTCCTCGAGCTCGGGGTGGGGACCGGTCGCCTGGCCATCCCGCTGGCCGCGCTCGGCGTGCAGGTGGTGGGCGTGGACACCTCGGCGGCGATGCTGGCCGAGCTGGCGGCCAAGCCGGGCGGCGACGCCGTCGAGACGGTGGTGGGCGACATGGCCGACCCGCCGGTGGGCGGCCGGTCGTTCGCCGTGGTGTTCGTCGCCTACAACACGCTGTTCAACCTGGTGGATCCGGCGGACCAGCGGCGCTGCTTCGCCTCGGCCGCCGATCGGCTGCTGCCGCGCGGGTCGTTCGTGGTGGAGGCCTTCGTCCCGGCACCCGGTCGGGCCCAGCAGTCCGTGGCGCCACGGACCATCACGGCCGACCGGGTGGTGCTCAGCGTGTCGCAGACCGACCCCGGCCGTCAGGAGGCGATGGGCCAGTACGTGGACATCACCGAGTCCGGCATCGCCCTGCGCCCGTGGCACATCCGCTGGTCCACGGTGGACGAGCTCGACGAGATGGCCGCCGATGCCGGACTGGTCCTGGCGGACCGCTGGGCCGACTGGGACCGCACCCCGTTCGGCGTGGACTCGCCTTCCCACGTGAGCAGGTACGTCCCGGCCTCGTAGCCTTGCGGGGTGCCCAGCGCCTACCTCGACCATGCGGCCTCGACGCCGGCGCGCCCCGAAGCGGTGGCGGCGATGGTCGACGTCCTGGAGCACGTGCCCGGCAACCCGTCGGGCCAGCACCGGTGGGCGCAGGAGGCCCGCCGCCGGCTCGACGACGCCCGCGACGGCATCGCCTCGCTGCTGGGGGTGGAGCCGGGCGGCGTGATCTTCACGTCCGGCGGCACCGAGGCCGACGACCTGGCCGTCCGGGGCGTGCTGGGGGCGGCCGGCGGCCGGGCCCTGTGCTCGGAGATCGAGCACCACGCCGTGCTCGACGTCGTGCACGCCACCGGCGGCGGCACCGTCGCCGTCGACGGGACGGGCCGCCTCGACCTCGACCACCTGGCCGACGAGCTGGCGTCGGACCCCGGGGTGTCGATCGTGTCGGTCGTGCTGGCCAACAACGAGGTCGGCACCCTCCAGGACCTCGACGCCATCGCAGACGTCGTCGACCAGGCGCGCCCGTCGCACCCGAACGGCCTGGTGCTCCACACCGACGCGGTGGCGGCGGCGGCCTGGATCGACGTGGCCGAGGTGGCGGCGCGGGCGGACCTCGTGACCATCAGCGGCCACAAGGTCGGCGGCCCCAAGGGCATCGGCGTGCTGGCCGTGCGCCACGGCGTGCCCATCGCCCCCGTGCTGCTCGGTGGCGGCCAGGAGCGCGAGCGCCGCAGCGGCACCCCCAACGTGGCCGGCGCCGTCGGCCTGGGCGTGGCCCTGGCGGTCACGGCCCGGGACCGGGTCACCGTGGTCGGCCGGGTGCGGGAGCAGGCCGAGCGGCTGGCGGCCGGGCTCACCGAGGCTGCCGACCACGTCCGCACCACCATCCCGCCCCGCTCGGTGCCGGGCGTCGCCAACATCGTCCACCTGTCGTGCCGGGAGGTGGCCAGCGAGCCGCTGCTGTTCCTGCTCGACGAGGCCGGCGTCGCCGCGTCGGCCGGGTCCTCGTGCGCGTCGGGCGCGCTGGAGCCGTCGCACGTGGTCGAGGCGCTCGGGGTTCCGCCGGACTGGGCGCCGGGCGCCTTGCGGCTGTCGCTCGGCTGGAGCACCACCGACGACGAGATCGACCACGCCCTCGCGGTGATCCCGGCCGCCATCGCCCAGCTCCACCCGCACGCGGAGCCGGCGGCGTGAAGGTCCTGGTGATGATGTCCGGTGGGGTCGACTCGTCGGTGGCAGCCGCCCTCCTGCGCGATCAGGGCCACGATGTCGTCGGCGTCACCCTCAAGCTGTGGGGCGGCGAGAGCGACTCCGGCTGCTGCTCGGTGAGCGACGTCGACGATGCCCGCCGGGTGGCCGACGCGCTCGGGGTGACCCACCACGTCTTCGACTTCGGCGACGCGTTCACCCAGCACGTGGTGTCCCCGTACGCCGACGCCCACGCCCACGGCCAGACGCCCAACCCGTGCATCGAGTGCAACCGCCACATCAAGTTCGCGGCGGTCGACGAGCGGGCCCGGGTGCTGGGGTTCGACGCCGTCGCCACCGGCCACCACGCCCGCATCACTACCCGCCCCGACGGCACCCGCCGCATCGCCCGCGGCGCCGACGCGGCCAAGGACCAGAGCTACGTCCTGCACATGCTCGGCCAGGACCAGCTGGCCCGGACGCTGCTCCCGCTCGGCCACCTCCAGAAGGCCGAGGTGCGGGCGATGGCGGCCGACCTCGACCTGCGCACGGCCACCAAGCCCGACAGCCAGGACGTGTGCTTCATCACCAAGAGCACCGGGCGCGGGTCGTTCCTCGATCGACGCATCTCGCTCACGCCCGGGCGCGTGGTCGATGCCGACGGCCACGAGGTCGGCACCGTGTCCGCCGTCGAGCTGGTCACCGTCGGCCAGCGCAAGGGCCTGGGCCTCGCCGGCGGTGGTGCCCCCCGCTGCGCCGTCGACGTCGACGTGGCCTCCGCCACGGTGACCGTCGGGTCCAAGCGGGACCTGCTGGTGGCGGAGCAGCCGGTCGACGGCCTGCGCTGGGCCGCCGAGCCGGTGATCGGCCCGGTGCTCCTCCAGGTCAGCGCCCACGGCGCCCCGGTGCCGGGGCGCGTCGTGGCGGGCGACGGCGCCAGCGCCCGCGTGGTGTGGGACAAGCCCCAGCGCCGCGTCGCCGCCGGCCAGAGCGTGGTGGCCTACGAAGGCGACGAGGTCGTCGGCGGCGCCACCGCCCGCTGATCGTCCGCACCAACGCCTCCGCCCCGATCGCCCAGGGCGAACTTCGTGTGGCAGCGGTGCCCATCTGAGCCGGATCCACACGAAGTTCTGGTGGTGGCCGGCGAGCACCGACGAACTTCGTGTGGCGGCGGTGCGGATCCGAGCCGGATCCACACGAAGTTCGGGTGGGGTTGGCGGGTGGGTCACCGGGGGCGTGCCAGCATGAGCGGCGATGCCGAACCACACCGACAACTCGGTCGGCCACGTCGTCGCCCGGATCCGCCGGTGGACCCGCCAGGGGGCGGCCGCCCGGCGGACGGCCTGGCGCGTGCCGGTGGAGCCCCCGGACGAGGGCGTCGGCATCGAGACGCGTCCGACCACCACGCTCGACGCCACCATCCGCCCCATCGGCACCGGTCGCTACCGGCGGCTGGCGTGGGCCGAGGGCGAGCCGCTCCTGGTCCGCACCGACCTGGGCGCGGTGCCGGGAGAGGGGCGGGTCGACGTGCGTCGGTCGCTGCTCTACTTCGCCCACCACACCGACGTGCACGTGTGCGACGCCCAGTCGCCCGCCCGGCTCGAGGGCGGCGAGACGTTCGGCTGGTTCAACCCGGGGGCCGACGGCGGGCACCGGCCGCAGGAGACGTGCACCACCCAGGTGCTCGACCAGCTGGTGGTGGCCACCAACGCCGTCGCCACCAGCCCGCTCACCGGTGCGCCCATGGCGTGGTGCGCCCAGACGGGCGACAACACCGACAACCGCACCGCGGGCGAGGTGGCCTGGTGGCTGGGCGTGCTGGCCGGCGAGGAGGTCACGCCCAACTCGGGCGCACCCGGCACCTACGAGGGCGTGCAGCGCTCCGGGTGGCGCGGCGCCTGGCACCCCGATGATCCCGGCCACGACATCTACGGCCGCGCCGGGTTCCCGTGCCTCCCCGGGTTCCTCGACGCTGCGGTCCGGCCGTTCCAGGCAGCCGGGCTCGAGGTGCCGTGGGTGGCCGTGTTCGGCAACCACGACGTCATCTACCAGGGCACCTTCGGCGAGCGCGTCAGCCGCCTCGGCGACCTGCTGGCCGCCGCCGGGTCGAAGCCGAGGGGCGCGTTCGGGCTGGTGCGATCCAACGTGCACGCCCGCCTCGCCGGCACCGGGTCGGACCGCTGGGAGGGTTGGGGCCGCGGCCCGGGCATCCAGCACGTCACCCCCGACCCCGAGTCGCGCCGGGCGCTGGCGCTCGACGAGTACCTCCAGAAGCTGGTCGACGCCGGTGGCCACGGGTACACCCAGCGGCACGTCGAGGACCGCCAGTCGTGGTGGAGCCGGGCCGAAGGCGACCACGTGCAGGTCATCGGCCTGGACTCGTGCAACCACGAGCAGGGCTCCGGTGGGTCGCTCGGCCCGCAACAGACGGCCTGGCTCGAACAGGAGCTCCAGCGCCACCACCGCCGGTACCGGAACCCCAGCGGCACCTGGGTGCAGTCCGGCGGCACCGACCGGGTGGTGGTGCTGCTGAGCCACCACAACAGCTGGACCATGGACAACACCCACGACGACGCCGTGGACCCCGGGCCCCGCACCCTCGGTCCGGACCTGGTGGCGATGCTGGCCCGGTTCCCCAACGTGGTCCTGTGGGCCAACGGCCACAGCCACGAGCACAAGATCCTGGTGCACCGGGGGAGCGCGCCCGGGAGCGGCTGCTGGGAGGTCGACACGGCGAGCGGCATCGACTTCAGCCAGCAGGGACGGACGTTCGAGCTGGTCGACAACGGGGACGGCACCCTGTCGATCCTCGTGACCGTCCTGGATCACGCCGGCCCGCCGGCCGTGGAGCACCGGCAGGACGACGGGTGGACCACGGCCGAGCTGGCGTCGATCAGCCGGGAGCTGGCCGCCAACGACAACCGCTGGATCGACCCGTTCGCCCTCCTCGGCGGGCCCGAGGACCGCAACGTGGAGCTGGTCGTCGCCGCACCGTTCTCCCTCGGCTGAGCGGCCCCGGGGCCACGTCGCACCCGGGAGCGGTGTGGGAGACTCACCCGAGGAGGTGGGGTCGGTGGCTGAGGCCGGAATCGATGCGGGACTCTTGTCGGTGGCGCTGCTCGCGCAGCTGGCCGGGGCGGTTCGAGGTGAGGTGCCCGAGGCGCTGATGGCGTCGCTGGTGGCGTTGGTGCCGACGCTCGACGGGGTGCTCCTGAAGGCCGTCCCCGGCACGCCGTACTCCCGCCAGAAGATCTACGAGTCCGACGGCCTCGAGGTCATGCTGGCCAACTGGGAGCCGGACTTCCGCTGTGCGCCGCACGATCACGGCGGCGCCAGCGGCTTCGTGGCCCTGCTGCGAGGCTCGTTCGCGGAGCGGCGCTTCGCCTGGGAGGGGCCGCGGCTCGCGGTCACCGAGGAGGCGGCGCGCGAGGAGGGTGGCTGGATCGGGTTCGGCCCGGAGGTCATCCACGACATGGTCGCCCCGCTCGGCGGCCTCACCCTCCACGCCTACTCGCCGCCGCCGCAGCGGATGAACGTGTTCGACCTGGAGCGCGAGGAGGTGCTGGACCTGGTCGGCAACTTCGGGGCCTGGATCCCCACGGTGGAGGTCCCCCGCACCGGGTTCGCCGACGCCACCCTCGACGTCGCCGATCGGGTCGCGAACGGTTCCCCTGCAACCATCGGCGATCCGATGGCAGCGGTGCACGAGGCCGATGCGGGCAGGCCGGTGATCTGGGTGGCGCACACCACGCGGTACCGGGGCGGCTCGGCGGCGTTCGGGGTGGCCGCCGACACCATGGTCCGGGAGCTGGCCGCCGCCCAGCCCGATGCCGACGTGCAGCTGGCCCGGCTGGACGGCAAGGCCGACTTCGTGGCCGAGATGGACCGGCTCGCGGCCGAGGGCCGGGAGATCCGCGAGCTCCACTTCATCGGCCACTCCGGCATGTACGGGCCCATGTTCAAGTCCACCGAGTGGCCCGAGCAGTTCTCGCCCCACGAGTGGCGGGAGATGCAGATCCCCTTCGCCGAAGATGGTCGGGCCTTCTTCCACGCGTGCCGCACCGCCCGCTGGTTCGCTCCGTTCTTCGCCCGCACGTTCGACGTGCCGTGCTCCGGCAACCACGGCTACACCACGGTGTCGGCGCGCAAGGACCGCTTCGCGTGGGCCGGGCGGACCCCGGAGGACCGGGAGTCGCTGTACCTGGTGGCGACGCCGGGCAAGAAGTCCCACGGCATCGCCGGCTCGCTCAAGAAGTACACGGGTGCTCCGGTGGAGCCGATGACCGAGTACCTGCCCCGAGACCCCGACGGCGTCACCTCCTACGACAAGGTGGCGGAGCTCTACGACGCCGCCTACGTGGACATCACCGTGCGCGAGGCCGAGTGGGCGTGGGTCACCGAGCACGCCGACCGCGCCCGGCGGGAACTGGGCCGACCGTTCCGCATCGCCGAGATCGGGTGCGGGAACGGCGCCCTGCTCCGGGCCCTCGACGACCGAGGCGATGTGGAGGCCGGGTTCGGCTTCGACGACTCCACCGCCATGGTCGGTCGGGCCGAGGCCCGCAGCGGCGACCGGGAGCGCCTCCGGTTCGACCGCATCGACGGCCCGGTCATCGACCTGCCTGACGACTCGGTGGACGTGGTCCTCTCGTTCCTGTCGTTCCGCTACCTGGACTGGGACCCGATCATGGAGGAGGTCCGGCGGGTGCTCGCCCCCGGCGGCCGGCTCTGGGTGGTGGACATGGTCGCCCAGCCGGTGCGGGCCCGGGAGCTGCCCCTCCTGGCCAGGTCCACGCTGACCCACCTGCGCATGCCCAAGCGCCACCCCCAGTTCGACAAGGACCTCCACCAGCTGACGTCGCACCCCGACTGGCTGACGATGCTCCGCTACAACCCGATCCGGGCCGAGCACGAGTACCGCTGGTTCCTGGAGAGCCGGTTCCCTGCCAGCACCCTCGAGGTGCTCACCGTGACCGCGACCCAGCGGGTGGTGGCGTTCGACTCCGGTCCGCTCGAGAAGGGCGTCACCGAGCCGCTCTCGTACCCGTGACGGACCGCCGGTGAGCGACCGTCTCGGCATCGTCGACTGGGGCATCGGCGGGCTCGGACTGCTCGGCCACCTGGACCGGGAGGTGCCCGCGCTCGACGTCGTCTCCTGGTCCGACACCGGCTTCACGCCCTACGGCCTGGCGTCCACAGCGGCGCTCGCGGCGCGCCTCCGGTCGGTGGTGGACGACCTGGCCCGGCGGGGCTGCACCGAGGTGGTGCTGGCCTGCAACGCGGCCAGCACGGTGGTGGACCGCCTGGCCGGGGCACCGGTGCCGGTGGCCGGCATCATCGCCGCCGGCGTCGCCTCGGTGCCCGACGGGCTCGACGGCGTGGTGGGCGTGGTCGGCGGCCGCCGCACCATCCGGGGCGGGCAGTACCGCCGGGCGCTCGCCCGGCCGGGGCGCCGGGTGGTGTCCCGGGTGGCCCAGCCGCTCTCGGCCCACATCGAGGGCGGGCGCATCGGCACCGACGCCTTCGAGACCGACCTCCGCCGCATCGTCGCCCCGCTCCGCGGCGCCGACGCCCTGATCCTCGCCTGCACCCACTACCCGGCCGCGGCCGGTGCGTTCGCCGCCGAGCTGCCCGGCACCGTCCTGCTCGACCCTGCGGCCCACATGGCCACCGACCTCGTCGCCCGGCTCACCGAGGGCGACGGCGAGCGGACCGTCCTCACCACCGGCGATCCCGACCTGATGCGGTCGTCGGCCGACGCGGCGTGGCAGATGGCGCTCCCCGTCATCGACCGGCTCCCCGGTCCCTGAGGGTCAGCCGACCGGCAGCCGCCGCCCGCGCGCCTCGTCGAGCAGCACCCCCGGCAGCACCGGGCAGACCAGGACCCGGTCGACCGGGCGGAGCGTGGTGCCCCGGCTGCCGTCGCGCACCAGCAGCTCCACCGGCTCGGTGAGCGTGATGGACACCAGCAGGCCCGACGCGCCCGCACTGAGGTCCTCGGTGACCACCGCGTCGGCCACCTCCGCCTCGGCCGGACCGAGCCGGGCCATCGTCTGGCGCAGGAAGAGCTGGGGCTCGGGCATCACCAGCGGGTCGTGGACCACGAGGCCCGTGGGCACGAGGACCAGCCAGCGCTTGGACAGCTGGTGGATCGACCGGGACCCGAACCAGACGACGGCCGCGCCGACCACCGTCCCGGCGATGCCCGCCACCCACTGGCCACCGGCCAGCAGCGACAGCGCCCCGAACGCGCTCAGCGCCACGACCACCCAGGTGACCACGGCGACCACGGCGATGGCCAGCGGCGCCCGGAGCGCCAGGCGGCGCTCCGGGCCGTAGGACGAACCGTCGACCAGCGCATCGGCGGTCGACGGGGCCAGCGCCGCCACCACCGCCAGCCCGGCGGCCACCACGGTCGCGCCATCGAGCACCGTCGACACCGAACCGGCGCCCACCGCGGTCACGGCGCCCACCGCGACCCACGGAGCCACCACCCGCACGACCGTCAGGCCCACCATCCGAGGCACCAGCACCGCAACCAGGACCGCACCCCAGGCCGCCCAACCGGCCACGCTCCCCACCACCGCCGCCGTCGTGGACCGGCCGTCGAACGCATCGGTGACCGACGTCGAGGCGACCAAGGCGAGGACCACCCAGATCACCCGGAAGGGCCAGAGGTGGAAGCGGAGCAGCGCGGCCATCCGGTCGAGATTTGCCGACGCGCCGCGCCGGTCGCTATTCCAGTGTCAGGGGGAGATCCTCGGTTCGCCGAGATCTCGAGTGGGAAGGCCGGAACGTGGGTCCAGGGAACGCAGCGGAACAGGTGACGGGACCGCCCGACACGCTGCCGCTCGGCGCGCCCACCTCGGTCGGCAGCCTGCCCCACATCGACCGGGACGCGGCCATCCGGTTCGTCCTCGAACGCACCGCAGAACTGCCCGCCGCCCCCACCCTCCCGCGGCTCGACCCGCTGGAGATGATGATCCCCCAAGCCCTCTGGGGGATCCCCGGCGTCCGGGTCGACGACGACGGCTCCTTCGCCATCACCGACCTCGACGCGCTCGACCCCGCTGCGCCGCTGGGCGACCGGGCGCTCGAAGCCCGGCCCTTCGCCACCTGGCGCCGGTTCCTGGCCGCCGTCGCCGACCGCACCGAGCCGGTCAAGCTCCAGCTCACCGGGCCCATCACCCTCGGCCTCGCGCTCGTCGACGCCGGTGCTCCGAGCACCACCGCCTTCGCCGTGGCCAGCGGTGCCGTCGCCACCCGGGCGCGCGACCTCGTCGCCCTCGCCGAAGCCCTCGCCCCCGGCGTCCCCCGCGTGGTCGTGTTCGACGAGCCCGGCCTCGTCGGCGGCCTCCGCGCCGACCTGCCCCTCCCCGCAGACCAGGTCGTCGACGTGCTCTCCGGCGCCCTCGCCGCCATCGAGGGCCGAGCCCTCACCGGCGTCCACGTCTGCGGCTCCGCCGACTGGCGCCTCATCATGCAGGCCGGCCCCGGGCTGCTGTCGATGCCCGTCGGTGCCGACGTCACCGACTCCGCCGGCGCCCTCGGCTCCTACCTCGAACGAGGCGGCTGGGTCGCGTGGGGCGCCGTCCCCACCGACGGCCCGATGGGGGAGTCCAACTCCCGCTACTGGCGCCAGCTGTCGGCCCAGTGGTGCGAGCTGGTCCAGAACGGCTGCGACCCCGTGCTCCTGCGCCGCCAGGCCCTGGTCACCCCGGTCTGCGGCCTCGCCCTCCACGACGAGACCCAGGCCGACTACGTCTTCACCCTCACCCGCGAGCTCGCCGAGAAGATCCACGACCAGGTCACCGGCATCCGCCTCTCGGTCGGGGCGTAGCCCTTCTCGTCACTCGCTCGGCTGCGCCTCGCTCCGTTCCTCGAGCTGGTTGACGGGCTGACGCCCGGCCGACTTCGCAGTTCGGCACGACTTCGTCGCACCTCACTGACCGAGGGGGCTCCGCAAGCTCCGCCCCCTCGGGCTCCCCCGAGCTCGCTTCGCTCGGAACCCATCGTCGGGTTCGGTGGGTCGTGCGACGTCGGGCCCTGGGCTCGCTTTGCTCGGGACCCCTTCCTCGGGCTCGTGGGCGGCACGTCGTGGGGGAGGTCGGGGAGGCATCTGGCCGGTTGATGGGGGGTATCTGTGGCATTGTTCGCTGTGACCGACGACACACCACCCTCCCCGTCGGTCGTCAGGGGAACCGATGTCCACCGTGCACCACCGCCCGCGACGCGCCACCGGCGCCCTCGTCGCCCTCCTGTTCGCCGGCCTGCTGGCCTCGTGCGGCGGGAAGACGGCCAGCGACGGCTCCTCCGGGCCGCCCGACAAGGAGGAGGCGTGCCTCGATGCGGAGTGCGGTGAGAGCGGCCTCGACGACGCCGGCGAGCCCCAGCGCGGCGGCACCATCGTCTACGGCCTCGAGGGCGAGAGCAGCGGCGGCTACTGCCTCCCCGAGGCCCAGCTGGCCATCTCCGGCGAGATGGTGGTGCGCGCCATCTACGACACGCTGACGGTCCCCAACGCCGACGGCGGCTACTCGCCCTACCTGGCGAAGTCGGTCACGCCCAACGATGACTTCACCGAGTGGACCATCGAGGTCCGCGACGGCGTCACGTTCCACGACGGCAGCAAGCTCACCGGCGAGGTGGTCAAGAACAACCTCGACGCCTACCGGGGCACCTACCCCACCCGGAAGCCGCTGCTGTTCACCTTCACCCTCAGCAACATCGACACCGTGACCGCCGACGGCCAGACCGTGACCGTCACCACCAAGGTGCCGTGGGTGGCGTTCCCCGCCTTCCTCTTCAGCGGCAACCGCATGGGGATCATGGCCCAGGCCCAGCTCGACGACGAGGAGAACTGCAACACCGACCTGATCGGGACCGGCCCGTTCAAGTTCGAGAGCTGGACCCAGAACGACAAGCTCATCGGTTCCCGCAACGAGGACTACTGGCAGACCGCCCCCGACGGGGAGCCCTACCCGTATGCCGACGGCATCGAGTTCCGGGTCCTGGTCGACGGTCAGGTGCGGGTGAACTCCCTGAAGAGCAGCGGTGGTGCCAACATCATCCACACCAGCAACGCCGAGCTGATCGGCAACGAGCTGCTCGACCTGCGCGACGCCGGCGACGTCAACATGCTGGTGTCCGAGGACGCCGCCGAGATCACGTTCATCCAGCTCAACGTGTCCGAGCCGCCGTTCGACGACATCCGGATGCGCAAGGCCCTGGCCGTCGGCCTCGACCGCGACGAGCTGAACAAGACCCAGAACGACGGGCTGCCCACCGTGGCCGACGGCCCCTTC
>CALANQ010000059.1 GCA_937926025.1 uncultured Acidimicrobiales bacterium | reverse complement strand
CCACCGAGATCTACACTCTTTCCCTACACGACGCTCTTCCGATCTGCAGAGCGGCGGTGAGACCTCGATCCTCGGCAACATCACCGTCGGCGGCAACGAGATCCAGCCCACCGAGGCCAACATCTTGAGCGACGCCTACCCGTTCAGCCGGTACCTCTACAACATCATCCGCAACGACACCTTCAGCTCCGGCCTGGCGTCGAACGCGGTGCGCAACTTCGTCTCGTCCAACGGGTTCCTCTGCAAGACGGCCGCCAACTCGGCCACCAACCCGAAGACGGGCCACAACTTCCGCACCGACGTGGAGAACACCATCCGGGCCGAGGGCTTCATCCCGCTGCCCGTCGGCAACAACGGCGCCGGCGGCGGTCAGAGCCACTGCCGGGCCGTGGACGCCGCCACCCTGTAGCTCCTCGGCTGCAACCCGTCCCGCCCTCCACCCGCGGGACCGCAGGAGCCCCGGCCACCCGGCCGGGGCTCCTGCGCGCCTGGGCCGACCCGACATCGAACATTGACTCAATCATGGTTGACCTAAGGGGGACGGGTGTGCGAGGGTCTCGCCGTGGACACCACCGATGCCGTCGACCTCCGAGCCGCACGCCACGCCGCCCTGGGTGACCCCATCCGGCTGGCGATCGTCGACGAGCTGCGCTCGTCGGACCGCTCCCCCGTGGAGCTGCGCGAGCAGTTCGCGCTGGAGTCGAACCTGCTCGCCCACCACCTCGACGTCCTCGAGTCCGTCGGCCTGATCAGCCGCACCCGCTCCAGCGGCGACGGCCGCCGCCGCTACGTCCACCTGCTGCGCAGCGCGCTTCCCGGTACCGAGGCGGGCATACCTGCGGCCGGTCCGGCGCTGTTCGTGTGCACGCTCAACTCCGCCCGATCGCAGCTGGCCGCGGCGCTCTGGCAGCACCTCACCGGCGCCGACGCCTCATCGGCCGGAACGCATCCGGCGGCCGCCGTGCACCCGGGCGCCGTCGCCGCCGCCTCGCGGGCCGGCCTCGACCTGGGCGGCGCGGTGCCCGCCTCGCTCGACGATGTCGACCCGCCTGCGCTCGTGGTCACGGTGTGCGACCGGGCCCACGAGGAGCTGCCCGGGGCGGCCGACCGGCTCCACTGGTCCGTGCCCGACCCGGTGCCGGCGGGCACGAAGCGGGCGTTCGACGCCACCGTGGCCGAGCTCGCCGAGCGCATCACCGCCGTCGCCCGGCTCGAGAGCGCCGCCTGATGACCGGCACCACCGATCCCACGCCCGCCGAGCTCGCCGTCCTCCCCGAGACCGGCACCGGCACCCTCCGCCTCGACCTCGTCCGCCGGCTCACCGCCGAAGCCGTCGGCTCCGCGTTCCTCCTCATCGCCGTCGTCGGCTCGGGGATCATGGCCACGAACCTGTCCACCGACACCGGCCTCCAGCTGCTGGAGAACGCCATCGCCACCGGCGGGGCGCTGGTGGGCCTGATCCTCATGTTCGGTGCGGTGTCGGGCGCTCACTTCAACCCGGTGGTCACCCTGGTCGATCGCGGCCTCGGGTCGATCAGCACCCGTGACACCGGCCTGTACATCGGCGCCCAGGTGGTGGGGGCGTGCATCGGCACCGTCCTGGCCAACGTCATGTTCGCCCTCCCCGCCATCGAGCGCTCCACCCACGTCCGGTCCTCCGGCCCGCTCTGGCTGTCGGAGGTCATCGCCACCGTGGGCCTGCTGCTCGTCATCCAGGGGTGCGTCCGGACCGGCCGCGCCGACGCGGTCCCCTTCGCGGTCGCCGCCTGGATCACCGGCGCCTACTGGTTCACGTCGTCCACCAGCTTCGCCAACCCCTCGGTGACGGTGGCCCGCACCCTCTCGGACACCTTCGCCGGGATCGCCCCGTCGTCGGCCCCGATGTTCATCGTGATGCAGCTCATCGGAGCCGCCATCGCCTTCGCCCTCATCCGCCTCCTCTACCCGCACCCGGAACCCGATCGCCCCCAGGAGCCCTCATGACCACCCTCGACGACCTCCCCCTCGAGACCCGCTACGCCCTCACCTCCGCCGCCAAGAACCTCGCCGAGGAGTTCGCCGGCACGTTCGGCGTCGAGACCATCGAGCAGTTCCTGGTGAGCAGCTACGACCAGTTCGCCGCCAACGCCCGCATCCCCACCTACCTGCCGCTCATGGCCGAGCGCTTCGCCCGCCAGCGCCTCAAGGCGCTCGCCAAGGTCGAGGGCCGGTCGGGTGACGGCCTGCCCACCGTGCTGTTCCTGTGCGTGCACAACGCCGGGCGCTCGCAGATGGCTCTCGGTTGGTTCAACCACCTCGCTGGGACGCGAGCTGTCGCCTGGTCGGGCGGGTCGGAGCCGGGCACCGAGGTGAACCCCTCCGCGGTGGCCGTGATGGCCGAGGTCGGCATCGACATCGCCCAGGAGTACCCGAAGCCGTGGACGGCCGAGATCGTCCAGGCCGCCGACGTGGTGGTCACGATGGGCTGCGGCGACGCCTGCCCCTTCTACCCCGGCACCCGCTACGAGGACTGGGCCCTCGAGGACCCCGCCGGCCAGGGCGTCGACGCGGTCCGGCCGATCCGCGACGAGATCGAGCAGCGGGTGCGCGCCCTGCTGGCAAGCCTGGACGTGCCGGTCGGGTAAGCCGCCGGAGCGCGCCACCACGACCGCACCCGCACGGACTGCGGGGCGGCCGTCGTGGCTGCTTGCTGCCCTGCCATCGCCCCCGACCCCGGTCCGATCGCCGCAAGGCACCCGACGGGGGTGACTCAGGCGGCTTGTTGGAACGGGGGCGGCTCCACGATGCGGCCGTCGGGCCTCCGGAACACGAGTCCGGCGGGACCTCGAATGAGGGTCCAGCCGTGGTGCACCAAGCGGTGGTGGTGCTGGCACAGGAGGCAGAGGTTGTTCAGGTCCGTTCCACCGCCGTTGCGCCACCAGCGGATGTGGTGGGCGTTGGCCCGGTGGCGGCGGGCATGGCAGCCGGGGAACTCGCAGGTCCCGCCCGAGCGGGCGATCAGCGCGACGAGCATGGCCGCTGTGGCCAGGCGCTTGGCCCGCCCGACGTACAGCGGTTCGCCCTCGTCGTCGGTGACCACGAGGCGGATGTTGGCCTGCTCGATCAGCTCCCGCAGCGCCGCTGCCCCGATGGGCCCGCCGCCGACGATCCGCGCCGACCAGGCACGGCGCTCCCCCGCGGGGACGTCGGCGCGGTCGAACAGATCGCTGAGCGTGGCGGCCACGATCAGCAGCGGGCGCAGCTGACCCCGCCGGGAGCTGACCGACCCGTCGGTGATCAGATCCACGAGGGCGGCGGCGACCAGCTCCTGGTAGCTGCGCTCGTCCTCGGCGAGCTGCCCGGCACGCCGCCACGTCTCGATGCGGGCCTCCACCGCCTCCACGACCACGGCGAGCGAGACAGGGGTGAGATCGAGGGTGATCAGGCCGCGCCCGGCGAAGCCGGTGACGATCTTGGCCGTGTCGTCCTCGGAGTCGTGATCGAGCGGGCGGTCCGGCTCGTTCCGACCGAGCTCCTCGAGCGCGCCGTACCGCCACGCCCGCAGCCAGGCCGCCAGCGAGTCCGCCGTCCGCCCCTCGGCCTCGGCCACCAGCAGCGGCTCGTCGCGGTCGAACACCTCCGCCACCTCGGGCCGGCGGGCCTTGGCCAGCAGGGTGAGGTGCGTCAGTGGCAGTGCGCCGCGCACGGCGGCGGCGCGCACGTGGGGCATGCCGGCGACGTCGAGCCCCGTGCGCCGCAGCGACGCGGCAGCCGACCGATGTGGCCGAGCCGTCAGCCGCCCAGTCCGCGGACGCATCCCACGGCGCCATCGCCGCCACCGCCGCCCCGTCGGTGATGGCCGCCAGCTCCGCACGGGCCACCAGCAGACCCGACAGCTCCCCACCCGACGCCCGGGTCGGATCGACCGACAGCACCTGGTCCAAGAGAGCGTGCGCCCGCTCGCTCCTGGTTGCGCCATCCGATCCATCGAACATGCGTTTGATGATACGTCAGGGGTCTGACAGTGAAGCCGTGACCTTTGGTTCTCTTTGATGCTGCCAGCCGGCCAGGCGGACCGGTCGCCCGACCGCCGGGTCAGAGGTGGTCGGTTGCGCCCCAGAGCGGCATGGTGCCCGTCTCGGCGTCGTACTGGGTGAGCCACTGCGGCAGGTAGATGGGGTCGGTGAAGTCGTCGGGATGGTGACCGGGCAGGGCCGACACCACCAGCACCGGGACCATCACGAACGCCAGCGACACCGCCAGCTTCACCAGGCGGAACCAGGTGAGCGGGTTGCGCAGCCGCTTCTCGCCGTGGAGCTGCACGATGGCGCCCAGCGCCGTGAAGCAGGCGATGGTGACGAAGCCCACCAGCGCCGCCCAGGCGTAGCGGAGGCGGGAGCCGTCGATGGCCTCGAACACGTCGTAGGTGTTGGCCTTGTGCTCGATCTCCTCCGCCAGGTGCCAGAGGAACAGCGTGGCCGGCACCGGATCGGCCCGGTCGAAGATGGGGCCCAGGTGGGCCTCGGTCCAGCGGGCCACGCCGTAGGAGATGGTCTCCCCGGCCGCCGCGTACGCCACCCGGAACCGGGGGCTGCGGCGCCACACCCAGTCCGAGTTGGCCTTCATCATGCGCTGGATCCGCAGCGTGCCCGGGTAGCGCGCCGAGACGATGTCGTTGAACCGCTTGTGCTGCGTGTGGTGACCCGTCTCCTGCCGCACGTAGGAGTCCGACCGCTCGCGCAGGTCGTCGTCGATGCGGTCGTAGGTGGAGCGGACGGCGCGGATGAACAGCGGTTCGGCGTAGGGCATGCCCAGGGAGATGGCGTTGGCGGCAGCAGCGAACTCGGGGTTGCCGGGCACCCACATCGGATCCGTGTCCGCCGGGTACTCGAACGCCACCCGCCGGGTCGGCAGCGGTACGGGCCCGCCGGCGGCGCACGGCTCGCCCC
>CALANQ010000058.1 GCA_937926025.1 uncultured Acidimicrobiales bacterium | reverse complement strand
CATACGAGATGCCTAAGTGACTGGAGTTCAGACGTGTGCTCTTCCGATCTTGATCCACAGGACGATGGGCGTGCGGATCGACAGCATCAGCCGGCGGAAGCGGCCCAGCCGGGGGACCAGGTCCTTCAGGTAGGTGCGGGCGAAGGCGATGTGGCGCGCTTCCTCGGTGATGTGGATCTTCATGATCTGCTCGATGAGCGGGTGGGTGGTGCCCTCGCGGAGCTGGCGGCGCTGGAGGTAGTCGACGGGATCCTCGCCGCCGAGCACCAGGATGAAGAACTGCTCGGGGAGGAGGCGCTGGAACACCGGCACCATCACGGTGGCGGTGGTGCGGAGCCACAGGGGCATGCCGTGGACGGGCATGCCGCTGCGGTTCACCAGCTCCTGGAACATCAGCGAGTGCTGGGACTCCTCGATGATCTCGTGGTGGAGGTAGCGGTACTCAGGAGCGCCGTTGGGGAGCCGGAAGGCGTAGGAGAGCAGGCCCCGCTGGAGGAGGTTCTCGAACTGCATGCCCACCTTGAAGGCGCTGCAGATGCGGTGGAGGCCGACGCGCTGCTGGACCTCGGGCGACTGCGACCGGTACCACTCGGTGGCGGCCAGCGGGTCGAACTCGAACAGGCCGCAGCGGGGGTCGTCGGGGCCGATCTGGAGCTCCGGGTCGTCCCAGTCGATGTCGAGGTAGGCGTCGGAGCGCTTCTCGACGGACTGGCGGTTGAGGCGGGGGAGGAGGCCGGGCAGCTTGCGGGCGGGGCGCTGGGCCGGGGGCGTGAGGGTGGCCGTCATGGGGATCTGCTCCTCGAGGGACGGGGCGAATATCGGTCATCGTCCCATGTGACATCAAACGATGTCAACGTTGCAACCGTCACACGACCCCGGTGACCTGCGGTGATGGCGCCGAGGATCACCTCGCCGGGTGATGCTGGGTGGGTGTGGGGATCAGACCAGGGGCCAGGGGACCCGGTGGCCGGTGTGGTCCACGGGGAAGCGGCCTTCCGTGATCAGGGCGCGGGTGCGGGTCCGGAGCGCATCGCGCTCGAGCGGGTCGAGCAGGGCGGCGAGGCCGTCGGGCAGCGGCCGCTCCAGGAACGCGCACAGATCGTCGGCGAGGTCGGCCGGGAGCGGCTCGCCGCCGAACTCCCAGATCACGGTGCGCAGCTTGAACTCGGCGTGCAGGCACAGCCCGTTGTCGATGCCCCACAGGTGCCCGTCGTCGTCGACCAGGACGTGGCCTCCCTTGCGGTCCGTGCTGTTGGCGACGATGTCGAAGGCGCACATGCGCATCAGCTGCGGGTGGTTGGCCTCGTCCTCGACCAGCGTGAAGTGGTGCTGCTCGAAGTCCGCGTCGACGAACAGCTGCACCGATCCTTCGCCGAACGGTCCGCCGCGGGCGATGGTGGGCGGGACCACGTCCCACCCGATGGCGCAGGCCAGCTCGTAGGCGGCGACCTCACGCCGGAACAGGCCGTCGGGGAAGTCCCACAGCGGCCGCTCGCCGGCGTGCGGCTTGTAGATGGCGCGCGCCAGCGGGACCGACGTCTCGTCGATGGGTGGCAGGTCGTCCTCGTCGTCGGCGGGGAGGCCGCCGTCGGGGCGCCGGCCGGCCTGGTGGACCTCGCAGAGGAACGTGGCGTTGGAGCTCCACGGCATCCGGCCCTCGATGACGAGGTCGCCGCCGCGGAGCACCTCGACGGCGGGGTCGGGCGGCTCGGGTGCGTCGGCCCGGTCAGTTGAGCCGGGGGCAGGCATGGCCGCTGGGATCGATGGGGGCGTCGCAGAGCCGGCACAGGGGCCGGCTGGTGGCGACCAGCGCCTCGACCTGGGCCACGTACGCCTGGACCTGCTGGGCGCTGATGCGCAGGCGGATCTGGGCGGCGTCGTCGGCCTCGGCGCCCTCGGCCTCCTCCGGATCGACGAACTCCTCGAGCACCACCACCAGCTGGGCGTGCTCGCGGTCGACGCCGAGGCTGATGGAGCCCACCGGCCACAGGAGTTCCGACGGGGGCAGCGCCTCGGCCGCGGCCGGCTCTGCTGCGGCATCGTGCGGCAGGTCGTCGAGGAGCCTGGCCAGGTGCTCGGCCAGGGCCTGCGCCTGCTGCTTCTCGCACTTGACCGCGACCTCGATGCCGTCGGCGAAGGCCTGGAAGTAGAAGACCCGGCGGCCCGGCTCCCCGATCGCGCCGACGGTGAACCGACCGACGTCGCGCAGGTCGTAGGAGCCGGTCACGACGGCACCAGCGCCTTGAGGTCGTCGCCGGTGGAGTTCACGGCCAGCACGATCGGCCCCTCGGCGGTGGCGAGGATGGCCGACACCGAGCACGGCGAGATGACGATGCGCTGGAACAGATCGAGGTGGGTGCCGAGCGCGTGCGCCACGGCGGCCTTGATGGGATCGGCGTGCGACACCGCCACGACGGTCTC
>CALANQ010000057.1 GCA_937926025.1 uncultured Acidimicrobiales bacterium | reverse complement strand
GCGCTGCTCGCCGCCGCCACGATCGGCGCCGAGGCGTCGCTCTACCGGTCCGCGGGGGATGACGTCAGCGCCGAGGCGGCCGCCGCGTCGCGCCTGGCGTGGGCGGCCACCGATCCGGGCCTGGACACGGATCGCATCCAGGAGCAGCTGGTGGCGTACCTGGAGGCCACGCGGGCCAGCGAGTGGCGCGGCGTCGGCCACGAGGGGTCGACGGAGGCCATGGACGCGCTCACCGATCTGGAGCGGACGGTCCGGGCCGAGGCGGCCACCGACGACCTGGGCAGCGCCCAGGCCGGGGAGCTGCTCACCTCGTTGGACTCGCTGACGTCGCTGCGCCGCCAGCGGCTCGCCCACGCCACCAACGAGCTCCCGCAGGGCTACCTGCTGGTGGTGCTGGCCTCGGGGCTGGCGCTGGTGGCGAACTCGGCGGCCCTGGCGATCCGCCACCGGGGCCGGGTGGCCCTGCTCACCGCCGGCCTGGTCATCGTCGTCGCCCTGGCCCTGGCGCTGCTGATCGCCATCAGCTCCCCGTTCGCCGGCGGCTTCGTGGTGAGCGGCGACCCGATCGACGTGGTGCTCGGCAGCCTCCAGGCCGGCGCGTTCCAGCCGTGAACCTGCTGCTCGCCGCCCTGATCGTCGTCGGGTGCGCCGCCGTCGGGGTGGGCGCGATCCTGCTCGTCCGTCGCCACGCACCGGACGGCAGCTACTTCCACGACGGCGATCGGGCCTCGGGGGTGTTCGGCGTCCTGGCCACCGGGTTCGCGGTGCTGCTCGGGCTCGTGGTGGTGCTGGCGTTCACCAGCTACGACGAGTCGCGTGCGGGAGCGGAGACGGAGGCGCTCCTCGTCAGCCAGCAGTACGAGACCGCCCAGTTCCTGCCGCTGGCGCAGCGGGACGAGCTCGGCGGCCAGCTGGTCTGCTACGCCCGATCCGTGGTCCACCAGGAGTGGCCGCGGATGGACGACGGCACCCAGGGCGACGCCATCAACCCGTGGGCCGTCGAGCTGTTCGAGACGTTCCACCGGGTGGACCCGCAGACCCCGGCGGAGCAGGCGGCGTACAGCAAGTGGCTCGACCAGACCTCGGACCGCGAGCAGGCGCGCAACGACCGCATGCACGGCGCCGTCGGGGTCATCCCCACGGCGCTGTGGCTGGTGCTGCTGTTCAGCGCGGTGGTGATCTTCGGGTACATGCTGCTGTTCGCCGACAGCAACGAGCCGTGGTTCGTGCAGGGAGCGCTGATCGGCAGCGTCACCGCCGTCGTGGTGGCGAGCCTGCTGCTGATCAACGTGCTGGACAACCCGTTCACCAGCAACGGCGGCGGCCTGAAGCCCGTGGCGATGGAGCGCACCCTCCGGGTGCTCGCCCAGGAGGAGTCCGTCTCACCCGACGGCCCCCTGCCGTGCGATGCGAAGGGCCGGCCCGTCGGCTGAACGGCCGACCCGTCGGTCCTACGGCTACCCGTCGGCTGAGGGGATCTCCTCGGGGATGAGGAAGATGGCCCCGAGCAGGAAGCAGACGCCGCCGATCCAGGTGCCGGCGTTGGCCAGCTGCGCGTTGCGGAGCGACCCGTCCTGCAGCACGAACGCGGCCAGGGCGGAGGCCATGAACGCGATGGAGCCCACCATGTTCAGCGTGGCCACGGACCAGTCCAGATCCCGTGGCCGCCAGGTGATCCAGGGCTTGCGCACCACGGCGTAGGCCAGGCCGCTGGCCACGAGGAACGCGATGGACCCGAAGAAGTCCGGGGCCCACACCTGGTGGTTGGCCTGCTTCGCCGACAGGCCGTGCTGGAGGGCGAGGAACGTGCTCACGTTGAAGCACAGGGTGCCGGCGAACTGCACCATCCCCGCCCACCACGCCGCCTCGCGAGGCGCCCGGGCGACGGTGCGCCACCGGGCGGCCCGCCGGGTGCGGATGCCCCGGCCGATCGCGCCGGTGGACACCAGCACCTGCAGCCACGCCGCCGTGGTGAAGAACAGCGACCCGATGAAGTAGGTGATGTCGTCGGCGTCCGCGCCGACCAGCTGGGCGTACCCGGGGGTGGCTCCGAGGATGAAGCAGCTCGACCCGATGACGAAGTTGGTGGCCACCCACCAGTCCGCCTCACGCGGGTCCCACCAGATGCTGCCGCCCGTCTTCGGGTCGATGCGCGCCACGGGTCAGAGGTGGTTGAAGCCCGAGGACTCTTCCTTGGTCATCGGCACCGTGACCGGGTGCCGGTCCAGGTGGGCGAGCGCGTCGCGGAAGTCGTCCATCAGGAGCGAGGCCAGGTCCCGGCTGACGTCCTGGCGCACCAGGATGCGCTGGACGGCGATGTCCGACGCCTCGCCGGTGAGCGTGTACGCCGGCACCTGCCAGCCCTTGATGCGCAACCGGTCGGCCAGGTCGTACAGGGTGAAAGCGGGATCGCTGCCCTCGGGGATGGGCCGCGGGACGCGCGGGATGCCGGTGGCCTCGTTGCTGTCGTGCAGCAGCTCGAA
>CALANQ010000056.1 GCA_937926025.1 uncultured Acidimicrobiales bacterium | reverse complement strand
CGCTGGCGTAGATGCCCCGCGCCGCCGACCCCTCGTCGGCGATGGCGGTGATGTCCACCGGATCGCCGCTGGCGAGCAGGTCGTCGACCACGGTGGGGCGGGCGGCGAAGCCGACGTCGCTCATCAGCCGGTCGTCCTGGGCCGGGCCCACGCCGGTGGGCCGGGTGGTCTGCCACGCCTGCGACGCCCCGCTCCACGCGGTGCGGGCGGCGTCGAGGTTGGCGTCGCTGGGGGTGGCGCACAGCGCGTCGGTGGCGGTGCTCAGCGCGTCGAGCGACTCGCTCAGCGCCACGTACGACGGGGTGATCACGTCGTCGGCCAGGCCCTGGAGGACGTCCTCCACCTCGACGGGCACCGGCTTGGCGGTGGTGGGGGTCTTGCCGGCACCGCCGCCGTCGGACGAGCAGGCGGACAGGGCCAGCGAACCGACCGCCGCACCGGCGATCAGGAGCTTCGTGATGCGCATGTCAAGGGACCCTAACACCGGGGCGGGGGGCTCCTAGGAGCCGTACTGGTCCAAGACGAGGTGGGTGGCGATATCGAGCTCGTCGCCGACCTTCTCCATGCCGGACCACCCGTTGACCCAGCCGATGAGGGCGGAGAACCAGACGTGGCCGAGCGTGCGGGTGGCCTGCACCTTGAACGCCGGGTCGAAGTCGTCGCCGAGGGCCGTGGAGAGGATGCGGGTCATGGTGGCCGACACCTCCTCCTGGCAGGCGGCGGCGCCCCGGTCGGGTGAGAGCAGGGCGGTGACCACGGCCTCGGAGAGCTTGGGCTCCTTCTCCATGGCCCGGGTCGCCCGCCGCAGGACGTCGGACACCCGCTCCGTGATGGTGTCGCCCTTGGGCGGGCGCTGGCCCACGCGCCGCTCCAGGTCGTGGGTCCACTGCACCATGGCCGCCGCCAGCAGGTGGTCCTTGGAGGAGAAGTAGCGGTAGATGGTGCCGAGGGCGACGCCCGCCGACGTGGCGACGTCGCGCATCTGGACGGCGTCGTAGCCACCCGTGGCACCGAGGTCCAGCGCGGCGCGGATGACCCGCTCCCGACGGGCGGCCTGGCTCTTGGTCAGCGTCGTCGTGTCGGTGTCCATCTGGACCGCCACCCTACGAGTTGGCCTTGCCCAGATCGCGGAACGGCGTGTCCCGATCGGTGCGCGGTTCGCCGGGGAGGCCCAGCACCCGCTCCGCCATGATGTTGCGCTGCACCTCGTTGGAACCGCCGGCGATGCGGATGGCCGGGGCGAACAGGAAGCGGGCCTGCCACTCGGTGCCGGCCGGCGAGTCGTCGGCGAGCAGCTGGCCCTCGGGGCCGAGCACCTCGAGCGACGTGTTGCCGAGCCGGCGCAGGTACTCCGCCGCGAACAGCTTCATGACCGAGGTCTCGGGACCGGGCGGCACGCCCTTGGACAGAGCGGTCTGGAGGCGGAAGCCGTGGTAGCGCTGGATCTGCTGGCGGATCCAGCAGTCGACGAGGTGCTGGCGGAGCACCGGGTCGTCGGCCACGCCCCGCTTCCGGGCCAGCTCGATCAGCGCCATGGTGTCGCTGCTCTTGTTGGCGCCGGCGATGAGGCCGCGCTCGTTGGAGAGGGTGGTGATGGCGCAGCCCCAGCCGCCGTTCACGTCGCCCAGGACGTTCTCGGCGGGGATGCGGACCTCGTCCATGAACACCTCGGAGAAGTGCTCGGAACCGGTCATCTGCTTGAGCGGACGGATGTCGAACCCGGGGGTGGTCATGTCGACCAGGAAGTAGGTGATGCCCTTGTGCTTGGGCACGTCGGGATCGGTGCGGGCGAGGAGGATGCCCCAGTCGCTGTCGGCGGCGCCGGACGTCCACACCTTCTGGCCGGTGACCACGAACTCGTCGCCGTCGCGCACGGCGCGGGTGGAGATGTTGGCCAGGTCGGAGCCGGCATCGGGCTCGCTGAAGAGCTGGCACCAGACCTCGTCGCCGCGGAGCATCGGCAGGAGGTACCGCTTCTTCTGCTCGTCGGTGCCGTGGCGCAGGATCGTGGGGCCGGCCATGCCGATGCCGACGGCGTAGTTGTTGACGGTGACGCCGAACTGGCCGGCCTCCTGACCGAAGATCGTGTTCTGCATGGCGGTGCCGCCCCGCCCGCCGAACTCCTTCGGCCAGGTGATGCCGGCCCAGTTGTGCTCGACCAGGAGCTCCTGCCAGGCCTTCACCCGGCGGTGGAACTCCGCCTCGCTCATGGTCTGCTCGAGGAACCCGGTCGAGAAGTCGTCGGGGCCGCCCTTGGCCGGGGCGTGGGCCACCAGCCACTCGCGCACCTCGGCGCGGAAGGCGGCCTCGTCTGGCGTGTCGTCGAAGTCCACGGCGCCAGACTAGAACACGTTCTAGTCCCAGCGCCCCTCCGACCGGTCGCTACCGGAACAGGGGCAGGTCCAGCGGGGCCCGCTTGGTGCGCTTGAGCTCCGAGAACTCCGGGAAGTCGGCGAAGACGCGGAGGGCGTCGTAGAAGGCCACGGCGGTGTCGTCGTCGGGCACCTTGCTGATGACGGGGCCGAACAGGGAGTGGCCCGAGGGCAAATAGGTGATGATCGGGGTGCCGACGTCGTCGCCGGTGCGGCGGAACGCCTCGTCGCTCTCGGCCCGGATCAGCGGGTCCCAGCTGTCGTCGTCGGCGGCCTCCAGCAGCGACTCGGGCAGGCCCACGGACGCCACGAGCTTCGCCCGGTCGGCGTTGGCGAACCCGGCGGCGATCTTGTCGGGGAACTCCCCCTCGGCCTCGGTGTTCCAGTACGCCTCACCCCAGGCCCGGTAGAGGTCGTTCACGGCGTCGTTGCCGAACTGCTCCCGGGCGGCGGCGCAGATCCGGTGGTAGCGCAGGCCCTGGTGCTGGGCGTCGCGCATGCCGGGGAAGTACTCGTCGTTCTCCTCATTGATGAACTTCAGCGAGATGAACCGCCAGCCGACGGTGATGCCCTTGAGCTCCATGACCCGCCGGACCCACTGCGACGTCTGCCAGGCGAAGGGACAGCCCGGGTCGAAGAAGAACTCGATGTCGTAGGGGCCGCCGGGCAGGTCGGCGACGTCGGCTTCCGGCTTGGTTGCGAGATCAGTCATACAAGTTTCAACAAGACCCGAAGGTCTCGATATTCCCCGAGACCCACGTGCCGCCGATCGATGTCGAGGTCGCCCGGTTGCTGGCAGAATGCGGACCGAACCGACATGTGGGAGTGGGAATGGAACGTCTGACCGGGCTCGATGCGGCCTTCTTGTACCTGGAGAACCCCACCAACCACATGCACGTGGCCATGACGATGGTGCTGGACCCCAGCACCGTCCCCGGCGGCTACACGTTCGAGAACCTCAAGGAGTTCATCCGAGGCCGGCTCCACCTGGTGCCGCCGTTCACCCGCCGGCTCTGCGAGGTGCCGCTCAACCTGGCGCACCCGCTCTGGGTCGAGGACCCGAACTTCGACCTGGACTTCCACATCCGCCGCATCGGCTGCCCCGCCCCCGGCGGCCGCCGCGAGCTGGGCGAGATGGCCGGGCAGATCGCCAGCACCCCGCTGGACCGCTCCCGTCCCCTGTGGGAGCTGTGGGTCATCGAGGGCCTCAAGCAGGACCGCATCGGCGTCGTCACCAAGGTCCACCACGCCGCCATCGACGGCAGCTCGGGCGCCGAGCTGATGGACCTGCTGTCAAAGGGCGAGATCGTGGTGACC
>CALANQ010000055.1 GCA_937926025.1 uncultured Acidimicrobiales bacterium | reverse complement strand
CGGGTGGCCGAGCGCCAGGCGTACGTGAACGCCCGCTCCGTCGACAACGCCCTCACCCGGGACCCGTCCGCGCCGTCGGACGCCCTCGACGACGCCCAGACCAGCCGGCAGGGGTTCGCCCTCGTCCGCGTGGACCGCACCTGGTACTCCAGCTCGGTCACGGGCGACCGCAGCGACCTGCCGGGCTCGCTGGTCGAGGTGATCGACTCGGGCGACGCGGCCCGCCAGCGGGTCCACCTGGACTCGGGTCCGGCGGTGGCCGTGGGCGTGCCGCTGGACCGGGAGGCGCAGGGCACGGCGTACGTGGAGCTGGTGCCGATGAGCGAGGTGGCCGACGCCGTCAACCGCATCCGCCAGGGCCTGATCCTGGCCGCGGTCGCCACCACGCTGGCGGGCCTCCTCGCCGGCCGGTGGGCCAGCGGTCGGATCCTGCGGCCGGTGACCCGCACCGCCGAGGCCGCCAACCTCATCAGCGAGGGGGCGCTGGACCGGCGGCTGGAGAGCGACGGCGACGCCGACCTCGAACCGCTCGTCCAGTCGTTCAACAACATGGTCGACGGCCTGCAGAGCCGCATCGAGCGGGAGGCCCGCTTCGCCTCCGACGTCAGCCACGAGCTGCGGACCCCGCTGGCCGCCATGCTCTCCGCCCTGTCGGTGGCCCGGCGACGGGTGAAGGAGCCGGCCGGCACCGAGGCGCTCGACCACCTGCAGCACGAGGTCGACCGGTTCACCACCCTGATCACCGATCTGCTGGAGATCTCCCGGGTCGAGGCCGGGGTGGCCGAGCTGGCCCTCGACGAGGTCGAGCCCCGGGCGTTCGTGGCCGAGGTCCTGGCGTCGATGGACCGCGCGTCGGTGCCGGTGGTGGTCGAGCGGGACGCGCCGGCGCACATCCGCTTCGACACCCGGCGGATGGGCCAGATCCTGGTGAACCTCATCCAGAACGCGGACAACTACGGCGGGGGCGCCACCGAGGTCCGCATCGGCGGCGACACCGGGCACCTCCGGCTCATCGTCGACGACGCCGGGCCGGGCATCCCGCCGGACGAGCGCGACCAGGTGTTCGAGCGCTTCGTGCGGGGCGCGGACCCGTCGGTCCCCGGCACCGGCCTCGGGCTGGCCCTGGTGAAGGAGCACGTGCGGCTCCACGAGGGCTCCGTGGTCATCAAGCGGTCCCCGGCGGGCGGCGCCCGGTTCGTCGTCACCATCCCGAGGAGCCTCCGGTGACCGCCCGTCGTCGGATCGGGCTGGCCTCGGCCGCGGTCGCCCTGGCGGTGGCCGTGCTGGCCGCGTGCGGGGTGTCGTCGCAGTCGTCGGCCTCCCGCATCGAGCCGCGCGACGTGCCGTTCGGGCTGCTGGACGACCAGCCCACCACCACCACGGTGGCCGCCGGGCGGCTCACCGACATCTACCTGGTCAGCGAGGACCGGCTGATCGCCGTGGACCGCTCCGTCTCGGCCGACGCCTCGCTCGAGGACCTCCTGGGCCAGGTGATCGCCGGGCCCACCGAGGTGGAGCAGTCCCTCGGCATCACCACCGCGGTGCCCTCGGGGACCCTGGCCTCGGTGGACACCAGCCGGGGCATCGCCGAGGTCGACCTGGCGGCGTCGTTCGGCGACATCCGCAGCGCCGACCAGATCCTGGCCCTCGGCCAGATCGTCTACACGCTGACCGGTCAGCCCGGCATCGGCGGCGTGCGGTTCACGGTCGACGGGGAGCCGGTGACCGTGCCGCTCAGCGACGGCTCCCAGAGCGACGATCCCCTGTCGCGCGAGGACCTCCGGGCCATCTCCCCCGAGTGAACCTGCTGGTCAGGCCGCTTGTTCAGGTGATTCGAGAACCACCCTGAAGGACCCGTCGGGTCCTGCCGATGGAGTCTCGATGGGAACCCCCGCCCCACTCGAAGCCAGCCTCAGGACGCGCCTCGCAGCGTCGAGCGCGTCGGCCGAGCACCAGACCGAGGCGGGGATCCAGCGCGTGCGGGGCTGGTGCCTGGTGCTGGCGCTGGTCCAGACGGCGCTCTACCCGGGGCAGTTCTGGTACCTGGCCTGGGGCGCCATGGCGGTGCTGTTCCTGAGCTGGGTGTGGATCCGCTGGGCGCTCCAGCCCGAGGCCGGCACGTCGACCGCGATGGTCGGCATCGTGGCCATGGCGTCGGACTCGATCGTGGTCATCATGATCATGGCCAACCTGATGGCCAGCTCGGACGACCCGATCCAGCTGCTCCCGCTGGCGCTGGCGGTCGAGGCCGCCGTGCGGTGGGGGCGCGTCGGCGGGGTGGCGGGCGGGGTCGCCGGCGGTCTGCTGCTGACGGGCTGGTCGTTCGGCACGCACGTCCGCAACGACCTCGACTTCTCGCCGGGCTACGCCTGCTTCCGGTTCTTCGTGGTGGTCCTGCTCGCCTCCATCGTGGGCAACGCCGTGCGGGAGATGCGCCAGCAGCGCCGTGCCGCCGAGGCCGTGTTCCAGGCGTCGCGGGACCTGATGGTGACGTTCTCGCTGGACGGTGCGGTCGTCTCGGCCAACCCGGCGTGCGAGGCGGTGCTCGGCTTCACCACCGAGGAGCTCGAGTCCCGGGACCGGTCGTTCCTCCTCGACGGCGAGGACGGCCGCGGCTCGGTCGGCCTGCTGGCCCACACCGATGGCCCTCAGCGGGTGGTCCGCCGGGTGCAGCACAAGGACGGGCACCTCGTGTGGATCGAGCTGGACCTGGTGCCCGACATCGCCGCCGGTCTGGTGTACGCGATCGGCCGCGACGTCAGCGACCGGAGCCGCACCGAGTCCGAGCTGCGCCACCGCGTCGACCACGACGGGCTGACCGGCGCGTGGAACCGCCACGCCCTGGTCGCGTACCTGCACCGCATGCTGAACCGGGGCTACCTGCCCGGCCTGGTGTTCATCGACCTCGACCGGTTCAAGGAGATCAACGACCTCCACGGGCACCTGGCGGGCGACGAGGTCATCATCGGCCTGGCCGAGCGCCTGGCCGATGCCGCCGGCCACGAGGGATCGGTCGCCCGGTACGCCGGCGACGAGTTCTGCATCGTGGTGGACGACGCCGACGACCTCGAGGAGGTGGCCGAGCGGACCCGGCGGGCCTTCGACGCCCCGTTCACCATCCCGGGGGCCGAGCTGGCGGTGACCGGCTCCGTGGGCAGCGCGCGGAGCCGCTCCGGTGACACGCCCGAGAGCCTGGTGCACCGGGCCGACCAGGCGATGTACCAGGTGAAGAAGGCCACCCGCGTGGCCTCCGGTTCCTGAGAGGTTCCTGGGAATCCGTCCGTCCGGCGCGCCGGGCAGGCCACACTGGTCCGATGCTGAAGAAGCTGATCGCGGCCGTCATCGTCATCGTGCTGGTCGGAGGGGCGGCACTCTGGTACTTCGTGCTGCGGGACGATCCGGAGCCGGAGCTGTCGCTCGACAGCGGCTCGAAGACCAGCCAGACCACCGGCACCGCCCCGGCCTCGCTCGACGGCACCTGGTCGGTGCAGGAGGGCGACACCACCGCCGGCTTCCGCATCAAGGAGTCCTTCGCCAGCGGCCTCACCGATCACACCGCGGTCGGCCGGTCCGACAAGGTCACCGGTTCCCTCACCATCGACGGCACCCAGATCACCGAGGGCGAGTTCACCGTGGACCTGACCGCGCTGGAGTTCACCGACACCATCCCCGGCCTGTCCGTCACCAACCG
>CALANQ010000054.1 GCA_937926025.1 uncultured Acidimicrobiales bacterium | reverse complement strand
ACGGCATACGAGATGCCTAAGTGACTGGAGTGCAGACGTGTGCTCTTCCGATCTCCAGGCAGAGGTCGGGCTGGCCGTCGGCGGCGCCCGTCTCGATCGCCACGTGGTCGGTGACCTGGACGCGGAACGCGTCCGCATCGGTGGGCTCGACCGCCAGCACGTGGGTGCCGCCGGGGGTCTCGGCCCGGCTGACCGCGAACGCCGGGCTCAGCGCGGCGGCGTACCGCAGCGAGGCGATGGTCTCGGCGTCGACCTCCGTGGGGGCGAGGCCGAGGGGCAGGAGGATGTCCCGCTCGTGGACCAGCGAGTCCCAGATGGCGTGGTGGGCGAGGGCGCTGATCGACACGTGGCCGACGGGCGCCTCCGCGGTGGCGCGCCGGCCGGCGTCGTCGAGCGACCCGAGCTGGGCGGCGAGGGCCTCGGTGGAGGCGGCGAACTGGTCCAGCAGCTCCGCGGTGCCGACGGCGGGGGCGTCGGCCACCAGCTGCGCCGGGCTGGCCACCGGGTCGAACGTGGCGAGGAACTGCGTGGGCTCGCCCTTGAGGCCCATGGCGATGGAGAAGCTCCAGAACTGGTTGGTGCTCTGGAGGTGGGTGACGACGTCCCGGTTGGACCAACCGTCGCAGCGGCTGGGGTGGTTCCACTGGTCGTCCGTGAAGGTGCCGAGCACCTCGACCAGGCGCCGGCGCTGGCGGATCGTCGGCCCACCGATCGCGGACGGGTCCCCGTCGAGCTCGATGATCGGGGAGTCGCCGTACCACGGAGTGAGTTGCATGACGGCACTCTGTCACACGGGCGGTCTTCCGATGCGATCCGGTTCCGCCGGTGGTAGGACCGGGCCATGTCGCTGCCCGATCCCTACGTCGTCCACGGCCTGACCGTCTCGTACTTCACCCGCAAGGTCACGGGGTACCTCGACTGGGCTCGGCTGCCGTGGCGGCTGCAGCCGAGCATCGGTGCCAACACGGCGGCCCAGGAGGCCGGGTGGAACGGCGGCATCCCGGTGCTCGGTGCCCCCGACGGCGAGCTCATGTGGGACTCGACGGCGATCATCGTCCACCTCGACGCCCACCAGCCGGACCGCCACGTCGTCCCCGAGGATCCGACGATGGCGTTCCTGGCCCACCTGCTCGACGACTTCTCCGACGAGTGGTTCTACCGGCACGCCGTCGGCACCCGCTGGCTCATCGACGAGAACCGGGTCTCGGGCAGCTGGGACATCACGCGGGAGGGCAGCCGGGAGATCGGCGCCCCCATCGAGGAGCTCCGCACGTTCGTCACCGATGCGATGTCGGCCTCGCTGGTGCGGCTGGGGACGACGCCGGAGAACATCGACGCCTGGGTGCAGGAGTCGCTGGTGCCGTGGCAGCAGGCGTTCGCGGCGCACCTCGATGCGCACGGCTTCCTGCTCGGCGGGCGGCCGTCGCTGCCGGACTTCGCCTTCTTCGGCGGCAACGCCGCC
>CALANQ010000053.1 GCA_937926025.1 uncultured Acidimicrobiales bacterium | reverse complement strand
CGGACCTACAAGCTGGGCGAGGCCGACCGCATCGTCTCGTTCATGACCGAGCGGCACGGGAAGGTCCGGGCCGTCGACAAGGGCGTGCGCAAGACCAAATCGAAGTTCGGCGCCCGGCTGGAGCCGCCGACCCACGTGGCCCTGCAGCTCTACGAGGGGCGTGAGCTCGACATCGTCACCCAGGCGGAGTCCATCGATCACTTCCGGGCCATCCGCGAGGACCTCGATCGGCTCACCCGGGCCGTCACCATGCTCGAGGCGGTCGACCAGCTCGCCCTCGAACGAGAGCCGAACCCGGAGCTGTACAAGATGCTGGTCGGCGGGCTGAAGGCCATCTCCGACCGCAACAGCGCGCTGCTGGTGGCCGGGTTCCACTGGAAGCTGCTGGCCCTCGAGGGCTTCCGGCCGGTGGGGGAGCACTGCGCGTCGTGCGAGCGGGAGGACGGCCTGGTGGCGTTCGATCCCGACGTCGGCGGCCTGCTGTGCACCGATCACCGCCAGGGCACCCGGGTGTCGGGCGAAGCGGTGGTGATGATGCAGGAGATCCTCGGCGGTCGGCTGGCCACGGCCCTGGAACGACCGGCGTCACCGGCCACCCACGAGGTCGATCAGCTGGCCACGCGGGTCATGGAGCACCACCTGGAGCGCCGCCTGCGCTCGGTCGGACTGCTGGAGTAGCCCGACGGGTCGGTCACTGCTGGGTGGGCACCCAGGACTGGTTGGCGTCGTCCCACTGGAACCACACCCCGCTGGCCGGGTCGTAGCGCACGTAGGTGTTGCGGGCCTGGTCCCACACGGGGGCGTCCGAACCCGGTGCCGCAGCCGGGGCGGCGGGGGCGGGGCCGAAGGCGCCGTACTCGTGGCGGTTCTGCACGTGGAGCAGCCCCGGGATGTGGAGGAGGCGGCCTTCGGCGCTGCGGTGGACCACGAAGGTGCCCGCCACCAGGTCACCGATGCGGCGGTGGCCCTTGGTGTTGGAGGCGGTGAGCAGGCCGGGCAGCCCGCAGCACGCGGGGTCGATGATGAGGAACAGCCAGCGGACCAGGTTGCGGCCGAACCCGGCGCGCTGGCCGCGCGCGGTCACCACCCGGAGACCGAAGACCAGCTTGCCGATCGTCCCGCCGGCGATGGCGGAGAGCACCACGTAGTTGAACAGCCCGAAGACGATGGCCGAGCCGTAGATCTCGAACTGGAGCTGGCGGAAGTCGTCGCCGGTGGCGACCCGCGCGGTGCTGCCGAAGGCGATGCACATCTGGTCGTCGCCGTCGATCTGGACGCCGCCGTCGGGGTCGCGGGTGAGGTTGCGGTTGACGTCGTCGCAGATCCGCTGGGCGGCCTCCGGGGTTCCCGCGTCGATCTTCTCGAAGTGGCTGCCGCCGAACAGGAAGAACACGGCGACGATCACGGCGACGCCCAGCACGAGGTCGATGGCGTACGCGCCGATGCGGCTCCCCATGATCTTGGTGGGGTCGGTCAGTGCTCCTCCGAACGCGGTCATCGCTTCCTCTCTCTCGCCGGATGAGGCGGGTCACGTGTCGATCGGTCGCCAGTGCTGGTGCTTGTCGTCCCACTGGACCCACATCTCGACCGCCCGGTCGTACTGGATGTAGGTGTCGCGGTCGTCGTCCCAGTGAGGGCCGTCGGTGTCGGGCGCGTCCACCGACGGCCTCGACAGCGGCCGGTCCGGGTACCCGGGTTCGGGGGCACCGGCGGGGGGCCAGGTGGGCGCCGGGGCCGGCCAGCCCGGGGCGGCGGGTGGCGGGTACGGGGGAGGGGCCTGCGGCGGGGCTCCCTGTGGCG
>CALANQ010000052.1 GCA_937926025.1 uncultured Acidimicrobiales bacterium | reverse complement strand
ACGCGCCTCGTCGGTCGCCTCGGGCCGCGGTTCGCCCGGCGGGGAGCGCCGGGCGGCTCGGTCGTCCTGGGCGCGCCGTCCGGTGATCATCACGCCCTGCCCACGGCCATCCTCCGCGATCTGCTCCGGGCCCGGGGGTTCCACGTCGTCGACCTGGGCGCCGATGTCCCGTGCGAGTCCTGGGCCGATGCCCTGGGCCACGCAGACGGGGGCGGGCCGCTGGTCGCCGTGGGGATGTCGATCAGCACACCCGGACTGGACGGCGCGCTGGCCGAGGCGGTGGCGGCGGTCCGGGCCGCCACGACCGCGCCGATCGTGCTGGGAGGAGGTGCCGTCCCGGACGCCCGAGCCGACGACCTCGACGTCGACCACATCACGACGTCGGCCACCGACGCCCTCGAGGCGTTCGAGGCCTGTGCCGAACAGCGCGAGCGCTGATCAGGTGGTGGGGAAGGCGGAGATGATGTCGCGGAGGCCCTGCTCGAAGCGGGTGAGGTCGGGGTCGTCCTCGGTGGCGGCGCGGAGGGCCTGGTAGGTCTCCGCGGAACCGTCGGCCAGGGCGAACGTGCCGGGGTCGAGGGCGGCCAGGTCCGAGACGGACTGCTCGACGCCGCGGTCCAGGATGCGCCGCTCGGCGTGGATGAGGGCGCTGCCGAGCGTGTAGGTGGCCAGCGCAAAGTAGGCGCGGCCGGCCTGGTCGCCGACGAGGCCGGCCCGCTCGAACCAGTCGGTCATGCCCACGGAGACCAGGTGCAGGGCGTCGTCGGCCGAGTGGGACGAGAACGCAGGGGTGGTGATGTCGGGGTGGGCCATGAAGACCCGCCGCACGGTCAGGAACGCCTGGACCAGCGACTCCACCGGGTCCTCGTGCTCCCGGACGGACAGGAGGGCCTCGATCCACACCTGGTCGGCGGCGGCCTGGAGCACCTCGGCCTTGTTCCGGAAGTGGTGGTACACGGCCATGGTGGTCACGCCGAGCCGCTCGGCGACGCGCCGCATCGTGAAGTGCCCGATGCCGTCGGCGTCGACGAGGGCGAGCGAGGCCCGAGCGATCTCGGACCGTTCCAAGGGGTCGGTGCGGGTGTCCCGGTGCTCGACGATGCCCATGACTGTACGCGATACAGGAGCAGCTGTACGGTGTACAGGAGTAGCGGGTCGCCACGTCGGGAGGGAGGGGCAGATGGAAGCAGCGCCGACGGGTGAGCACGACGTGCCCCAGGTGGCCCGCCTGTGGGTCCGTTCGCTCGGGCCGGCCGCGCTGGTCTTCCTGGCCGCGGTCGTCGCCATGGTGGTGGCGCTGATCCCGCTCTACGTGTGGGGCGCCAACGTGGCGCTCGTCCTCGGGCTCGACGATGCCGGGGCCACCACGCCCCGGCAGCTGGTCACGCTGCTGGTGGTGGCGCTGGCCCCCTGGTTCGCGGTCCTCGCGTTGCTGTCGGCCACGGTGGTGGGCGGGGTGGCGGCCGTGGCCGCTCGCCTGGACCGCGGCGAGGCCGCCCGGCCCCTCGCCGCCTTCCGGGCCGGCCTGCGCCGCTCGCCCCGGGTGGTGCTGGTGCTGGCGCTGGCCCTGGGCAGCGTGCTGCTGGCGTTCGTGGCGACGCCGTTCCTGGTGCTGGCCGGGGTGGTCGGGCTCCTCGTCACGCCGCTGGTCCGGCTCCTCGAGCGCCGGTGGGCCGGGCTGCGGTGGCCGTCGGTCCGGTCGCTCGTGGTGGTGGCGGTCCCGTTCGGGCTGGCCGCGCTCCTCGTGGTCCGCTGGTCCGTGGCCCTGCCCGCGGTGCTGCTGGAGCGGCGCTCGGTGCGGGGCTCGTTCGCCCGCAGCCTGGAGCTCACCCGCGCTCAGCCCCGACGGGTCGCCGTGGTGGCGCTCGTCTTCCTGGTGGCGCCGGTGGCGGTGCTCGGCGTGGTCAACAACCGGGTCCTGACCGATGCCGCGTCGGTGGTGGGCCCGCAGCTGCTGTCGACGCTGACGGGGCTGGTGGTGCTGACCGCGGCGGTGGTGGCGGCGGTCTTCCTGTTCGACCAGCTGGCCGGCCCGGTGGACCTGGACGCGCTCGAGGCGCCGCCGCTCAGCCGCAACCGGTCGGTGGGCGCGCTGGTGGTGTTCGCGGTGCTGGCCACGGCGGTGCCGATCGGCCTGGTCTGGGCCCGGCCCGCGGCGGCCTCCGGGTCGACGCTGGTGGGCGACGACCTGGGTGATGCCCCGGACGCCAACCCGGGCGACGCGATGTGCGACGACGGCTCCGGGGCCTGCACGCTGCGCGCCGCGCTCGACGAGGCCAACGCGTCATCGGACCTGGTGATCAGCTTCGCCGTGGACGGCACGATCGTGGTGGGGTCGACGCTGGCGATCCGCCAGCCGGTGGCCATCGATGGCTCGGGGCGGCGGGTCACGGTCAGCGGCGGCGGGTCGGTCGGCGTGTTCGCCACGCAGATCGAGGTCGCCGGCGGCGGGTCGGCCACCCTCCGGTCGCTCACCATCGCCGACGGGTTCGACGGGTCGACGGGCGGGGCCGCCATCTTCAACTCGGGCGCCTCCGGCGGCGAGGGCCTGGTGCTGGACCGGGTGACGGTCCGGGACAACAGCACGGCGCCCGGCGCCTTCTACGGCGGCGCCGTCGTGAACGTCTCGAAGCTGACGGTCCGCAACAGCACGTTCTCCGGCAACGCCTCGGACCCCGGCACGGACGGCACCGACATCGCCAACGTGTTCTCCGGGTCGGCGACCATCTCGCAGTCCACGTTCGTCGGGTCGGCGGGGTCGTCGGCCCTGTCCTCCTCCAGCGGCAACCCGGCCGACGTCACCAACTCCCTCGTGAGCGGGGCCGGGTTCGCGTGCTCCGGCTCCTTCACGGGCTCGGGCAACGTCACCACCGACGGGTCCGAGATCTGCCCCGGTGCCTTCGGTGCCACGACCGCGTCGCTGGCGACGGTCGCCCTCGCGGACAACGGCGGTTCCACCGACACGGTGCGGCTGCTGCCCGGCAGCGCCGCCATCGATGCGGGCGACGCCGCGGCGTGCACGGCGACGGACCAGCGGGGTGCCGCCCGGCCGAAGGGCGCGACGTGCGATGCCGGCGCCTACGAGCTGGACCCGGCGACGTCGACCACGTTGACGGTGTCGCCGACGACCACCGGGTTCGGCGGCGAGGTCGCGCTCGACGCGGCCGTGGCGGCGACGGTCGAGCCGGTGACCCCCACGGGCGAGGTGGAGTTCTTCGACGGCGGCACGTCGCTGGGCAAGGTCGGCCTCGCGGCCGACGGCACCGCGTCGAAGGCGGTCTCGTCGCTGGCCGTCGGCTCGCACGACCTCAGCGCGGTGTACGTGCCCGACGCCGGGCTGGCCGCCAGCACGTCGCCCACCCGGACGGTGTCGATCGAGGCGGCCGAGGCCACGGTGGCGCTCACCTCGTCGGGCAGCCCGTCGCGGCGGGGCGAGGCGGTCACGTTCCACATCGAGGTCACCGGTGACGGCAGCACGCCCACCGGGACGGTCACGCTGCGCGACGGCACGACGCCGGTGGACACGGTGACCCTCGACGGCTCGGGCACGGCCGACGTGGTCACCTCGACGCTGGCGGGCGGGCCCCACGTGATGGTGGCCGACTACTCGGGCGACGCCAGCCACGGCTCGGCCACATCGGCGGCGCTCGCCCACGAGGTGGTGGGGGGCCCCCCCACGGCCCCGTGCCCGCCGGCTTCGCCCACGGTGTACGGCAACGACGCGGTGTTCGAGGTGGAGGTCACCGCCGAGGGGGCCGGGACCACGCCGACCGGCGGCGTGGTCCTGGTGGCCGGGGCGACCAACGTCGGCATGGCCCAGCTGGGACCCGACGGCACGGCATCGATCCCGGTCGACTCCCTGCCGCCCGGGACCAACTCGGTGATCGCCACCTACGCCGGCGACGGGTTCAACGACACGTCCACCTCGGCCGCGGTCAGCCACCAGGTCACCGCGGCCGGCACGGCGACGAGCCTCACCGTCACACCGACGACGGCCACGGCCTACGGCAGCGCGGTGGCGCTGGGCGTCGCCGTCACCGCACCGGGCACCCCGGCGGTCCCCTCGGGCACGGTCACCATCTACGACGGGTCGACCGTGCTGATCGCGGTGGTGCTCCAGCCCGACGGCACCGCCACCACCAGCCAGGTGCTGCCCGCCGGAGGCCACGACCTGCGAGCGGAGTACGCCGGGCCCGCCGGCTTCGCCCCGTCCACCTCGTCGACGGTCCACCACGACGTGGACCGAGCCCGCACCACCACCGGCCTCAGCGTCGGCGCGTCCAGCTCGGTCACCGGCGAGCTGGTGTCGCTGACCGCCTCGGTGGACAACGGCGACTCGTCACCGGTGCCGGTCGGATCGGTGACGTTCCGCGACGGCACCCAGGTGCTGGGAACGGTGGCGGTCGACGGCACCGGGACCGCCCGGCTCGACACCCGGGCCATCGCGGTCGGGTCCCGGACGCTGACGGCCAGCTTCAGCGGCGGCGCGGACTTCGCCCCGTCGACCTCGGCGGGGCTGGCGCATCGCGTCGACCCGGCCGACGTCGTGGTGACCGTGACGGCCACCCCCACCCGCTCCTGGTTCGGGTCCCTGGTGGTGATCGACGCCACGGTGGCGGCCGCTGCGCCCGGGACCGGGCTGCCCACCGGCACGGTGACGTTCCGCGACGGTCCGACGGCCCTCGGCACGGTGGCGCTCGACGGCAACGGCCGGGCCTCGCTGTCCACCTACGCGATCGGCGTGAGGGAGCGCACCCTGGCGGCGGACTACGCCGGCAACGGGAGCTACCGCGCCGGCACCGGCACCACGGTCCAGACCGTGGATGCCGACGGCACGTCGGTCGCCGTGTTCTCGTCGGAACCGGACCAGCGCTACGGCCGGCCGGTGGAGCTGACCGCTGCCGTGTCGGGCTCGGGCAGCGCCGTTCCCACCGGGTCGGTGACCTTCACGGGGGCGGGCCGGACCCTGGGCGTCGCGCCGCTCGACGCCACGGGACGGGCCCGGATCACGGTGAACGACCTGCCGGTCGGGTCGACCCTGGTCACCGCCGCCTACGCCGGCGACGGGAACTTCACCGCCGGGTCCGGCACGGTCATCCAGCAGGTGGCCGCCGGGCCCACCGCCACCGCACTGGTGGTGACGCCGACGTCGCCGACCGTCGCCGATCTGGTCACCGTGGCCGCCCGGGTGACGGCGCCCGGCGCCGCCCTGGTGCCGGCCGGCAGCATCGAGTTCACCGACAACGGCGCCGTGCTGGCCACGGTCCCCGTCGACGGGACCGGCGCGGCGTCGCTGACCCGGCGGTTCGACCGCAGCTCCCACGAGCTGCAGGCCCGGTTCGTGGCCACGGCGTCGTGGGCGGGCAGCACGTCATCCCGGGAGACCATCGTTCCGACGCGGGTGAGCGCGCCGCTCACCGTCACCGCGACCCCGAGCGCGGTGGCCCTCGGCGGTGCGGTGACGCTGCGCGCCTCGCTGCCCGCCACCACCGGGGTCGGCGCGCCCACCGGGGTGATCAACTTCACCGACGCATCCGGGGCGCTCGGGTCGGCGCCGCTGGTCGACGGGGTGGCCACCATCGAGGTGACGGCGCCCCTCGCACCGGGCGCGTGGATCGTGAACGGCTGGTACCCGGGCGACCTGAACTTCGAGCCGGTCGCCCCGACGGCGGCCACCGTGGTGGTGGGCGCGGCGCCGACCACGGTGACGGTGGCATCGATCCCGAACCCCGGGTACGCGCTCGACGGAGCGGTCATCGTGCGGGCCCACGTGGCCAGCCCCTACGGCGGCGCCCCGATCGCCGGCGTCGTGCGGTTCGCGTCCGACAGCCCGGTGCTGACCAGCCAGCCCGTGACGGTCGATGGCGACGGGTTCGCCGAGCTCACCATCGTGGACGTGCCGGCCGGCACCTGGAACCTGCGGGCCGAGTTCGAGCCGTCCGCGGGATCGGCGTTCGCCGGATCCGTGGGCAGCACCGTCCACCGCTCCGTGAAGCGGCCGTCGGACCTGGCCATCACCGGGACCGCCGGGCTCCAGGTGGGGCGGCCCACCCGGGTGTCGGTGGCGGTCACCGACCCGACGGGGAGCACCCACCGGCCGTCGGGCCCGGTGGTGGTCGACGCCGGCAACGGCATCACCTGCACGGCGGCGGCGCCCTCGGGATCCTGCACCCTGACCATCCCGACCGCGGGCGCCGTCAGCTTCACCGCCGCGTACGGGGGCGACGATCGCTTCGAGGGCGACGTGGCCACCGCCTCGGCGCTGGTCACCTCGGCTGCGCCTGCGCTGCGGGCGTCCAGCGCCACCCGGACGTGGATCACCGGCGACCCCATCGCCATCGACTGGACGCTGGCCGGTCCCACCACCGGCACCGTCACCGTCCAGAGCCCGTTCGGGGTGGCGTGCACCGCGCCGGCCGCCTCGTCGGGGACCTGCACCGCCACCCTGCCCTTCGACGCCCGCGGCCAGAGCGTGGACTTCGTCGTGGCCTACTCCGGCGATGCCGGCTGGGACCCGGCGTACGCCACCGTCGGCCGGGCCGTGCTGGGCTGCTACCCGGTGGCGTTCACCGCCGTGCCCGTCGACGGCGGCACCGTCACCGGCCCCGACGGCAACTGCAACGCCGGTGGCGGCTTCGTGGCCGGTACGCCGGTGACCGCCATCGCCACCCCGGCACCCGATCACGTGCTGAGCCGCTGGCTGGAGACCGACAGCACCGCGCAGGCCTACCGGTTCACCGTCGGCGAGGACGCCCGGTCGGCCACCGCCGTGTTCGAGCTGGACTGCGTGAGCGTCACCTACCGGGCCGGTCAGGCCCCCGGCGTGGACCCGGCCGGTTCCGCCAGCGGCTACGTGACCCTCTCCGCCGAGCCCGACTGCGGTGCGCCCGCGCAGCGCGACCCGGCGACGGGGACCACCACCGCCGAGTTCCGCCGAGGCGCCGCCGTCGCCGCCACCGCGGTGTCGTCCGCCACCGACACCGGCGAGTTCAAGGGCTGGGCGGTGCTCGACGCCTTCGGCCGGGCCACCTACCCGACCGAGCCCACCATCGACCTCGACCTCACGGCCGACGTGGACCTCACCGCCAACTTCGGTGCCCGCTGCTACCAGCCCGAGGTGACCGCGGACGGCCCGGGCACGGCCGCCATCGCCACCGCCGCCAACTGCCGGGACGCCGTCGGCGAGGGGTACGTGTTCGGCACCGAGGTGGCCATCGACGCCGCGCCGGGGCCGTTCCACTTCCTGGGTCCGATCACCACCGACACCGGCGCCACCGTGGACCCCGTTGCCTTCGCCGTGCGGGCCGACACGCCGATCACCGTCCGCTTCAACCCATGCCTCCAGCTGACCACCAGCACCACCGGGTCGGGCCGGGGCAGCGTCCAGGTGTCCGAGCCGTCGACGTGCCCGGGCGCCGAGCCCGGCTGGTACATGCCCGGCGAGATCACCCTGTCGCCGGTCGCCGCCCCCGGCTACAGCGGCCAGCTCGGCCTCCCGGTGGAGCCCGACCGGTTCAAGCGGTGGGTCGACGACGACGGTCTCCCGATCCAGGAGCGGGCCTCGCTGCTGCGCCTCGACATGAGCCAGGACCGTCACGTCACCGCGGTGTTCACCAGCCCGTCGCGGTGCGCCGCCATCGACGTGAAGACCGCCAGCCCCGACTGGCTGGCCGCGCTCGAGGTCAGCCAGGCGCCCGAGCTGGAGTGCGACTCGCCCCAGGAGTACGTGCAGGGCCAGCCCCTCGCCCTGAAGGCCGCCACCGTGCAGGGTGCGCCGCTCGTCCAGTGGAAGGTGAGCGGGCTGTCGGACTACGCGGAGGCCGCCCTCTCGGGCAAGAGCACGGCGATCCCGCCCCGCACCCGGTACCGCTCGCACCTGTCGGGCGGTGCGGTCGACGTGCCCGGCATGTACGGCGACGTCACCGCCACCGCCTACGCCTGCGCCGCCCTCACCACCGACGTCGGGCTCATCGGCGACGACGGCAGCCCGGTGACCGGAGACGCCCCCGACGGCTTCGTCCGGTTCGATTCCGCGCCATCCTGCCCCGGCACCGGCAACGGCTGGCTGGTGGGGGACACCGTCGGCTACCTGGCCGGCGCCCAACCCGTGGGCTACTCGTTCGTGCGGTGGGACGGCGATGTGTCCGGCACGGAGCAGGAGGGGTCGATCGTGCTGGACGGCAGCCGGCCCAGCACCGTCCTGAAGCCCGTGTACCAGGTGCAGTGCTACACGCTCACCGTCACCCTCGAGGCCAACACCGTGCGGGGCGACGACCCCAACTGCCCCGGCGCCGACCCGTCCCGCAACCGCTACGTCGGCGGCAGCGTGGTGGCGCTCCACGCGTTCGACGGCGGCGAGGTCTGGGTGGGCTGGGAGGGTGACGTCGACCGGGCCCAGGACCCCACGTGGGTGTACGTCGACCAGGACGTCACCGCCCACGCCAAGTGGCGCGACAAGACCACCAACGAGGACATCAAGGACTTCTTCACCGACGTGGCCGACGTGCTGGCCGTCGGGGCGAAGAAGCTGGTGGGCGTGGCCATCGTGGCGGCCACCGCGCTGCTGGACTCGGCGTTCACCGCCGCCATGGGGGCCATCACCCTGGTCTCGTCGGCCATCGACGCCATCGCCGGCGCCCTCGGAGCCCCCACCAGCGACGGCTTCCGCGAGGCGATGGCCGGGATCCAGCAGACCGCGGCGCTCTTCTCGTCGCCGTTCTCCTGCGGCGCGGAGTGGGCCTTCGCGGACGGGAGCAGCGCGGGTGACGGCATCTCCCTCGACGGTGATGGCGGGGACCTCAAGGACATCATCAAGGACCCGAAGAAGCTGAACCAGAAGATCGGCCAGTACCGCTCGTCGATCGAGGAGATCGAGGAGACCTCGTCGGGCTGGGCGGCATCGGTCAAGAAGTTCGGGGTGAAGGCCAAGATCGCCAAGTCCGCGGGCGGCACCGCCCTGACCGTGGTCGGCGTCGGCACCGCGGTGGCGTCCGACGGCTTCGGCTTCGAGGACACCGCCGAGGAGGCCTGGGGAGGCGAGTCGGGCCGGGCCTTCATGAGCTGCATGGAGAACGCGCTCCCGGACTACTGGAACGTCCCACCCCTCGGCTTCAGCGAGTGACGATCACGATCGCCGGCGGCTGAGGGGCGGGTAGGTTGCGGCGATGGCCGCGGATCGTGGGGCACCGGAGCGCAACCGGCGGCCGTCGGCGGACCCGACGCGGGAGCGGATCGTGGCGGCCGCCGCCGACCTGTTCGCGGAGCGGTCGTTCGACGGGGCGACCACCCGGGAGATCGCGGCGCGGGCCGGGGTCACCCAGCCGCTGCTCAACTACCACTTCCAGTCGAAGGACGTCCTGTGGCGGGCGGCCGTCGACTCGCTGTTCGAACGGCTCGAGTCCACGATGCTCGCCAACCTGGCGGACCTGCGGGACCTCGACGGGCTGGGCCGGGCGAAGCGGAGCGTGCGGGAGTTCGTGATCTTCTCGGCCCGCAACCCGCAGCTCCACCGGATCATCACCCAGGAGAGCAAGGCCGACAGCGCCCGCATGGACTGGCTGGTGGAGCAGCACGTCCGGCCGCTGTACGAGACCACGGTGGCCATGTTCGAGCACCTGGTCCGCGACGGCGCCGTCGCCCCCATCGACCCCGCGCACCTCTACTACATCCTCACCGGGGCCGGTCCGACGATGTTCGTCCTGGGCCCCGAGTGCCGGCGCCTCACCGGCCTGGACCCCACGTCGGACGCGGTCATCGAGGCCCACGCCGACGCCGTCTGCACCCTCCTCTTCGGCCCCGCCTGAGCCGCCAGCCGGCTCCCCGGCCCGACCGCCCGGTCGTGGAACGTGGCAGTTCACCGCCCTCCCGGCGGTCTGGTGACCCGTTTCGGCGGGCCCTCGGGGATGGGTGGCAGTCGGCTGTGCTGGGGGCCGGTTCGTGACGGGAACGGGTGGGGTGCTTGACAGAATCCTGATCAAGTGATCAGGATTGTCGTGTGACGGTCCGGGGGAAGATCGACGTGCACGCGCACTACCTGCCTGCGCCCTACCGGGAGCGGCTGGCCGCCGCGGGCCACACCCAGCCCGACGGCATGCCGCAGATCCCGGAGTGGGACGCCGCGGAGCACGTGGCCCTCATGGACCGCCTGGGCATCGCCACCTCGCTGCTCTCCGTGTCGACACCCGGCGTGCACCTCGGCGGTGGCGCCTCGGCGGCCGACGTGGCTCGGGAGGTGAACGAGGCCGGGCGGAAGGCGGTGGTGGACCACCCGGGCCGGTTCGGCCTGTTCGGGTCGCTCCCGCTGCCCGACGTCGACGCCGCCCTCGCCGAGATCGCCTACTGCTCCGACGTGCTGCACGTCGACGGCTTCATCCTGCTCACCAACGTGGACGGGACGTACCTGGGTGATCCGGCCTGGGCCCCGGTCTTCGCCGAGCTCGACCGCCGGCAGGGCCGGGTCCTGATCCACCCGACCTCGCCGGTGTGCTGGGAGCACACCTCGCTGGGCCGGCCCCGGCCGATGCTCGAGTTCCTGTTCGACACCACCCGGGCCGTGGTGGACCTGGTGCTGAACGGCACCATCGCCCGCCACCCGGACCTTCGGGTGATCGTCCCCCACGCCGGCGCCACCCTCCCGGTCATCGCGGACCGGGTGGCGCTGTTCTCGCTGGCCCTGGGCGTGGACCCGTCGGTCGACGTGCTGCGCGACCTGGCCGGCCTGCACTTCGACCTGTCCGGCACGCCCCTGCCCCGCCAGCTCAAGGCCCTGCTGGAGCTGACGGCGCCGGACCACCTGCACTACGGCAGCGACTACCCGTTCACGCCGGACTTCGTGGCCGAACTGGCCACCGCGCAGCTCGACGCCGCCGCCGACCCCGAGGGTTCGCTGGCCGCCGGCCTGCGGGCGAACACGCTCGCCCTGTTCCCGCACCTCGCCACCCACCCGCCCGCCGATGGTTGATCGGCCCCACGAGAGGACCCGTCCCATGGACCACCAGATCGAGCTCGGCTACCTGGTCCTCGAGCTCCCCGATCCCGACCCGGTCGCCGCGGTCCTCACCGACGTCGTCGGCCTGGTGCCGGGCGAGCCCGCGGCCGGGGCGGCCACGTGGCGCGACGACGATCGGGTGCACCGGGTGATCGTCGAAGCCGGCCCGGCCAACGACGCCGCCGCCGTCGGGTTCGAGGCGGTGGATGAGGCCGCGTTCGACGCCACCGCGGCCCGCCTCCAGGCCGCCGGCATCGAGGTGGAGGAGGGCACCGACGAGGACCTGGCCCGGCGACGGGTCGACCGCCTCCTGCGCACCACCGCACCCTGGGGCACGGCGATCGAGCTGGTCCTCGGCCTGGCCGATGCCCCCGTCCCGTTCGCCTCGCCGCTGGTCCCCGGCGGGTTCCTGACCGACGGCGTGGGGTTCGGCCACGTGGTGTTCGCCACCACGGCGTTCGACCAGTCGGTCCGCTTCCTCACCGAGGGCTTCGGGTTCGTGCAGTCGGACTGGCTGGAGATGGAGCTGGCCCCCGGCATCGACCTGGAGGTCCGCTTCTTCCACTGCAACGCCCGCCACCACACCATCGCGCTGGCGAAGGCGCCCTTCGAGCTGCCCCAGGCGCTGCACCACGTGATGGTCGAGATGAACGAACGGGACGACGTCGGGGAGGCCTTCGACCGCACGTGGGCGACGGACCTGGCCATCCCCAACGGGCTCGGCCGCCACGACAACGACGGGATGTTCAGCTTCTACCTGCAGACCCCGGCGGGCTTCCAGATCGAGGTCGGCCACGGTGCCCGCGTGGTGGACGACGGCTGGGACGACGACCGCCGCTACGACCAGATCAGCGCCTGGGGCCACCAGCCGCTGCGCCAGCCGTGAGCAACCCCGAGCTCGACGCCCCGGTCGATGCGGACGTGGCGATCGTCGGTGCGGGGCCGGTGGGCCTGGTGCTGGCGGTGCTGCTGGCCCAGCGGGGCCGCACGGTGGTGGTGCTGGAGCGCCAGCCCGAGCCGTACCGGCTGCCCCGCGCCGTCCACTTCGACGACGAGGTGGGCCGCCTGTTCCAGTCGTGCGGCATCGGCGACGCCGTGCGGGCGGTGTCGCAGCCGGCCGAGGTGTACGAGTGGCGCAACGCGGCCGGCACCACGCTGCTGCGGTTCGGGCGCATCGGCACCGGGCCGTCGGGCTGGCCGTTCTCGTCGATGTTCTGCCAGCCGGAGCTGGAGGCCACGATCGAGGCACGGGCCGACGAGCTGGCCGGCACCGACGTGCGGCGCGGCGTGGCGGTCACGACGGTGGACCAGGACGACGACCGGGTCGTGATCGGCCTGGCCGACGGGAGCGCCGTCACCGCGCGCTACGCGGTGGGCTGCGATGGCGCCAACTCCACGGTCCGCAACCTCCTGGGCATCGGGGTCGATGACCGGGGCTTCTTCTACGACTGGCTGATCGTGGACGTGGTCCTCGACGAACCACGGGTGTTCGACCCGGTGAACCTCCAGATCTGCGACCCGGCCCGGCCCACCACCGCGGTGTCCGGCGGGCCCGGTCGTCGCCGCTGGGAGTTCATGCGCCTGCCCGACGAGTCGTTCGAGGAGCTGGCCACCGAGGAGCGGGCGTGGGAGCTGCTCGCACCGTGGGACGTGCACGCCGGCAACGCCCGGATGGAGCGCCACGCCGGCTACACGTTCCAGGCCCGGGTGGCCGACCGCTGGCAGGACGGCCGGGTCCTCCTGGCCGGCGACGCCGCCCACCTCATGCCGCCCTTCGCCGGGCAGGGCATGTGCGCCGGGATCCGCGACGCGGCCAACCTGGCCTGGAAGCTGGACCTGGTGCTCGGCGGCCAGGCCGACCCGGGGCTGCTCCGCACCTACGAGCCCGAGCGGCGGCCGAGCGCCGAGTTCGCCATCGACCTGTCGATGGAGCTGGGCAAGGTGATCTGCGTCCCCGATCCGGTGGAGGCGGCAGCGCGCGACGAGGCGATGGCGGCCGCGGTGACGGGTGGGGTGTCCGAGGTGCCGCCGGCTCCCGGGCTGGGGGACGGCCTCATCTGGTCGGCCTCGCCGGCCGCGGGCGAGCAGTTCCCGCAGGTCGCGGTCGACGGCCGGCCGTTCGACGACGTGCACGGTGCCGGCTGGCGGCTGGTCACCGACGCCGGCAAGGCCGATGACCTGGACCCGGCGCTGCACGCCTGGTTCGAGGGCATCGGCGGCGCGGTGATCTCGGTGGCCGCCGACGTCCCGCTGCTGACCGGGTGGTTCGCCGCCCGAGGCGCCCACTGGGCGCTGCAGCGCCCGGACTTCCACCTGTACGCCACCGCGGTCGACGCCGCCGGCGCCGAGGACGTGCTGGCCCACCTCCGCGCCGACCTGACCCGCCCCCGCTGATCGAGGAGAACGATGGCCGCCTACGCCAAGCAGTTCGGTCCCCACGCACCCGACGCCACCTACGTGCCCCACGGCTACGAGGAGCGCTCGTTCGACACCGGTGAGGTGGAGCTCAACCACGTGGTCGTCGGTGATGCGTCGAAGCCGGCGCTGCTGCTGATCCCGGGCCAGACCGAGTCGTGGTGGGGGTACGAGGCGGCGCTGCCGCTGCTGGCTCCCCACTTCCAGTGCTTCGCGGTGGACCTGCGGGGCCAGGGCCGGTCGACCCGCACGCCCGGTCGCTACACCATCGACCTGATCGGCGGGGACCTGGTTCGCTTCCTGGACGAGGTCGTGGGCCGTCCGGCGATCGTGGCCGGGCTCTCCTCGGGCGGCGTGGCCGCAGCCTGGCTGTCGGCCTACGCCAAGCCGGGCCAGGTGATCGGTGCGTGCTACGAGGATCCGCCGCTGTTCTCGTCCGAGGTGGACCCTGCCGTGGGCCCGAGCCTGCGCCAGGCCATCGGGCCGGTGTTCGCCGTGATGGCCAAGTACCTCGGTCCGCAGTGGTCCATCGGGGACTGGGAGGGGATGGGTGCGGCCCTGCCCGACGAGCTGCCGCCCTGGCTGGCGATGATCGCGGGCCTCTTCGGCGTGGGCGGCGGCGAGGGTCCGCCCCAGCCGCTGAAGGAGTACGACCCCGAATGGGGGCAGGCGTTCTGGACCGGCGCCTTCTTCGGCAGCTGCGACCACGACCGCATGCTCCGATCCGTGAGGGTTCCGGTGCTGTTCACCCACCACCTGCGCACGATCGACGAGGCGACCGGCGCGCTGCTGGGCGCGTCGTCGGACACCCAGGCGGCGCGGGTGGCGGAGCTGGTGACCGGTGCGGGGCAGCCGTTCACGGCGGTGGACCTGCCGACGATGGCCCACTCGCTGCACGGCACGGACCCGCAGCTCTACGTGGACACGCTGCTCCCGTGGGCGGCCGAGCTGACCGAGGAACCGTCGTGACCCCCACCACGGTCGTGCTCACCGGCACCGGCGTGCCCCACCCGGCGCCCGGTCGCGCTGGCCCCGGCGTCCTGGTCCGCCACGATGACGTGGCCCTCCAGTTCGACGCCGGCCGGTCCACCGTGCTGCGCCTGGCCGAGGCCGGTCAGGCCATCCACGAGCTCGACGCCCTGTTCCTCACCCACGTCCACAGCGACCACGTGGTCGGCCTGGCGGACCTGGTGATGACCCGCTGGGTCCAGGGGACCCTGCACCCGGCCGGGCCGCTCCCGGTCTTCGCCACCGAGGGTCCGGCCGCCCGGTTCGCCGAGACCATGCTCGACGCCTACCAGGACGACATCGCCCTGCGGGTGGAGCACGTGCAGCCGCACGGCCCGGAGCTCGACGTCCGCGCCTTCGCCCTTCCGGCCACGCCCACCGAGGTGTGGCGCGACGCGGCCGGCGACGTGGTGGTGGAGGCGGTCCGCGTCCACCACGAGCCGGTGCACGACGCCGTCGGCTACCGCATCACGACGCCGGCCGGGGTGGTGGTCATCTCCGGTGACACCCGCGTGTGCGACGAGGTCCGCGACCTGGCGGCCGGTGCCGACGTGCTGGTCCACGAAGCGTGCCGCCTCACCGCCATGAAGCCGGTGATCGCCGGGACGCCGTTCGAGCAGATCTTCGACTACCACGCCGACACCGTGGCGCTCGGCGGCCTGGCCGAGGACGCCGGCGTCGGCCACCTCGTGCTCACGCACCTCATCCCGCCCCCGCCCGACGATGCCGCCGTGGCTGCGTTCGCCGACGACGTCCGCGAGGGTGGCTACACCGGACCCCTCACCGTGGGCCACGACCTCTTCTCCCTCGACCTCACCCCAACCAGGAGCACCCCGTGAAGATCGCCACCATCGCCGACCGTGCCGTGCTGGTCATCGACGGCACCGTCGTCGACATCGCCGCCGCATCCGGAGACCGCTTCGGACCCGATCCGCTCTCCGTGTACGAGCAGTGGGACGCGTTCGCCGAGTGGGCGAGCGGCGTGGGCCCGGGCACCGAGCCGCTGGACGAGGCCGCGCTCGGCTGCCCGATCCCGAACCCCCGCCAGGTGTTCGCCATCGGCCTGAACTACCGCAGCCACGCGGAGGAGTCCGGCATGGCGGTGCCGGAGGTGCCGGCGACGTTCACCAAGTTCCCGGCGTCGCTCGGCGGCCCCTTCGACGACATCGAGGTGACCGAGCCGATGGTCGACTGGGAGGTGGAGCTGGTGGCGGTCGTCGGGCGGCGGGCCGACCGGGTGGCGGAGGCCGACGGCTGGGACCACATCGCCGGGCTCACGGTGGGCCAGGACATCAGCGACCGGGCCCTCCAGTTCGCGGCGGGCGCCCAGTTCTCCCTGGGCAAGAGCCGCCGGGGCTACGGGCCGATGGGGCCGTGGGTGGTGACCACCGACGAGGTGCCGGACCGCGACGACCTGGCGCTCGGCTGCTCCGTCGACGGCGAGACCGTCCAGGACGCCCGCACTAGCGACCTCATCTTCTCGGTGCCGCAGCTGGTGGCCGAGCTGTCCGCGGTGCTGCCGCTGCTGCCCGGCGACGTGATCTTCACCGGCACCCCCGCCGGGGTGGGGGTCACCCGCAACCCGGCGCGCTTCTTGGCCCCCGGCCAGGTGCTGGAGACCTGGGTCGAGGGCATCGGCACGATCCGCAACACCTGCCGCTGACCTGAGGCGCCGAGCCCCGCACGGACCCTGCTTGCGTAGGTCCAAGTGTTCACTTAGGGTGCTAAGCGAACACTTGGACGGCAGGGGAACGTCGTGGTCGTGGACCGAGCGCAGGAGTCGAGCCGGCAGCGCCTGCTCGAAGCAGCCGAGCACGAGTTCGCGACGCGCGGCATCGATGCGCCGTCGCTGGCCGAGCTCACCAAGGCGGCGGGCCTCGGGAACACGGGCGCCGTCCACTACTACTTCGGCGGCCGGGAGCAGCTCCTGGCCGCCATCGTCGAGGAGCACCGCTCCGATCTGGACCGCCGTCGAGAGCTGCTGCTCGACGAGCTCGAGGCTGCGGGCGAGGTGGAGCCCGGCGGTCTGGTCCGGTGCCTCGTGGCCCCGATGGTGGACCTCCTCGACAGCGCCCGAGGGCGGGCCTACCTGTCCATCGCCGCCCAGCGCGCCCTCCGCCCCAACCAGGCGCCGCCCACCCCGCGTCCGGTCATCCTGCGGCTCCTCCGCCTGGAGGGCCGACCCGGGGGCCGCGCCCCCGTCGCCGGGTTCCTCTCGGAGCTCGGCTTCCTGACCGCCACCAGCGCGCTCGCCCAGCGGGCGCGCCTCGAGGAGGCCGACGGCCGCGACGCCGGCATCGGTCGAGACGAGTTCACCGCCCAGCTGCTCGATGCGATCGTCCGCATCGTCGCCGTCCACACCGGAGAAGACCACCCATGACCACCGACCGCACCCGCACCGCCGCCCGGAAGGTGGGCGCCGTTCTCGCCGCCACCCTCGTGCTCGGCGCCTGCAGCTCGGGGGGCTCGGATGCCGGCGGCGAGGACACCGGCGCCACGGCCTCGACGACCACCTCCGCCACCACGACGACGGCCGCGGTCCCTGCCGCCGACGAGGCGTTCGAGGGCACCACGGTCCCGCTCCCCGACGGGGTGCTCGGCGCCCGGTACCCGTACTTCACCCCCGACGGCAAGGCGGCGCTGATCTCCGCCTTCACCACCCTGCCCGA
>CALANQ010000051.1 GCA_937926025.1 uncultured Acidimicrobiales bacterium | reverse complement strand
CCCGGCGAACCTCGGTGCCGTGGAGCAGGCCGCTTCGCGTCGTTTCGGCATAACGCCGCGCCGGGTCCAGCAGGGGCGGTGGTGGCACACGTACCTCCCCGCGCCCACGCACCTCACGCACGGCGGGCGCAACCCCATCTCGATCTGGTGGGACGACCTCGGTCTGCGTGACTGTCGGAGCCACCAGAAGTTCATCCCCGATCCGGTGCACGCCGCGCCGTTGCACCAGGCGTGCACCTTCCTTCGTCACCTCTGGGCGACCGACGGCACCATCGTGTTGAACCGATCGGGCAAGGGGCCGCGGGTGCGCATCACGTACGCGACGACCTCTCGCCGTCTCGCCGATGACGTCCAGCGGCTTCTCCTGCGCATGGGAATCCAGTCGCGGATCTCTGTGGTGCCCCAGGGCGAGCACCGTCCGTCGCACCACGTGCGGATCGAAGGTGCCGATCACCAGCGCCGGTTCCTCACGGAGGTCGGCGTCCATGGAGAGCGCGGTCGGCGCGTCGAGCCGGCGCTGCGCCTCCTCGACGGTGTGGTGGCCAACCCGAACGTGGACACGATCCCGTACGAGGTGCGTCCGCAGATCATCGAGGCCATGGCAGCCGCTGGTCTCTCCCAGCGGGCCCTCGCAGAAGAGCTGGGCGAGCAGTACTGCGGGAGCTACCTGCTGGGCTCGCCGTCTCGGCCGCGCTCGATGCGACGGGGACGGCTCGACGCCATTGCAGAGATCACGGGGTCGAAGTCGTTGGCGGATCTGGCGTCATCGGATGTGCTGTGGGACGAGGTGGTCAGCATCGAGTCCCTCGGCGACCAGGCGGTTTTCGATGCCACCGTGCTCGAGACCCACAACTTCATCGCCGATGGGATCGTCGCTCACAACTCGCTCGAGCAGGATGCGGACATCGTGGTGTTCCTGTACCGGGACGAGCACTACAACCCGGAGTCGGCGGACCGGGGGACGGCCGAGGTGCTGGTCGCCAAGCACCGTGCCGGTCCCACCGGCATGATCCGCCTCGCGTTCTTGGACCACTACACCAAGTTCGCCAACATGGCGCGGGAGTAGCCCTCGTCAGGACGTGACGATGGCGAAGTTCGGGTCGGTGGGGTCCAGGACGGCCAGGAGCTGGGCCACGACGGCCACGTCGCCGTCGGACGAGACCTGGTCGAGCGAGAGCTGGCCTCCGAGCAGGCCGATCAGCGGCGGCTTGGTGAGCGTCACCGTCAGGGCGACGTCGGCTTCTTGGACTGGGTCGTCCTGGTGGATCAGCACGCCGTTGCTGAGCTCGGTCCGATGGGTGCGGTCGAGGTCCGTGAACACCCAGTCGATGACGAGGGCCAGGTCCCAGGCTCGGGGCCCGTTGACGCGGATGGCCACCGAATCGAACAGCTGGTCCACGTCGAGCGCGGCGATCATCTCGGGCGACCCGGCGGTGTCGAGCGGGCTGGGCTGGATGCCGTTGCGCAGCTCGTAGGCGCCCTGCAGGTAGAAGTTCCGCCAGGTGCCGTTCTCCGCACCCCAGCCGAGCTGGTCGTACACGCCGGCCAGCAGGTCGCGGGCCTCCTGGTTGCCGTCGTCGGCGAACACCACGTGGTTCAGCAGCTCGGCCGCGAAGCGCAGGTCGCCGTCGTCGATGTACCCCTGCGCCTTGGCGACCACCACGTCGGCGCCGCCGAAGGCCTCGACGTAGCGGGCACCGGCCTCGGCCGGGGGATGGGTCCACAGGTGCGCCGGGTTGCCGTCGAACCAGCCGAGGTACCGCTGGTAGATGGCCTTCACGTTGTGGTTGACCGAGCCGTAGTACCCGTGGGTGTGCCAGGCGGCGTCGAGCGCCGGCGGCATCTCCATCGTCTCGGCGATCTCGATGCCGGTGGAGCCCTGGTTCATCATCCGCAGGGTCTGGTCGTGCAGGTAGGCGTACAGGTCGCGCTGCTGCTTGAGGTAGGTGACCACGCGCTCGCCGCCCCACGTGGGCCAGTGGTGGGACGCGAACGCCACGTCGGTCTCGGCGGCGAACAGGTCGATGGCCTCGTTCAGGTAGTGCGCCCAGATGCGCGGGTCGCGGACCACGGCGCCGCGCAGGGTCAGGATGTTGTGCAGGTTGTGGGTGGCGTTCTCCGCCATGCACAGCGCCCGCTTCTCGGGGAACAGGAAGTTCATCTCCACCGGGCACTCGGTCCCCGGCGTCATCTGGAAGCGCATGAGCACGCCGTCGATGCGCTCCTCCTGGCCCGTCTCAGTGATCTCGAGGGTGGGGGCGATGACACCGATGGTGCCGGTGGAGGTGGTCTGGCCCAGCCCGGCACCGATCTGACCGGCGGGCCCCGGCTCGAGGGTGGCGCCGTACATGTACTGGGCGCGGCGGGTCATGGCGGTGCCGGCGTACACGTTCTCGGCGACGGCGGCCTCCATGAACCCGTGGCCGGCGATGATCGGGATGCCCTCGCGGTAGACCCCGTGGACGCCACCGAAGTGATCGGCGTGGGCGTGGGTGTAGATGACAGCCGTGACGGGCCGGTCCCCGCGGTGCTCGCGGTAGAGGGCCAGTGCCGCCGCGGCGCACTCGGCGGAGATCAGCGGGTCGATGACGATGACACCCTCGTCCCCTTCGACCAGCGTCATGTTCGATAGGTCGAAGCCGCGCACCTGGTAGATCCCGTCGGTCACCTCGTAGAGCCCCTGCATCGAGGTGAGCTGGCCCTGTCGCCACAGGCTCGGGTTGGCGGTGTCCGGGCAGTCGTCCTGGAGGAACGAGAACGCATCGTTGTCCCACACGACCCGGCCGTTGGCGTCGGTGATGACGCACGGGTCGAGCGTGCCGATGAGGCCGCGCTCGGCGTCGTCGAAATCGGTCCGGTCAGCGAAGTCCGCAGCCATGGTGTGCTCCTCGGCGCGACACCGCCGGCGCCGCGTGGTCTCGGGTGGGGTGGGGGCGGCGACCGTACGGCGCCGTCGGGCCGACCCTAGGCCGCGCTCGGGGTGAGGACCGGGCGGACCGGCGCCGGTGCCGCCACGGGGGAGGGGCCCGTCTCACCGTCCCGCTACGTGGGGTGATTGGTTGCGGACGATGGGGAAACAGGCGGCGGCTACGGAGCCGCTGACCAGGCCGGATGGCCCATTCCTCGTGAAGTACTTCACGTAAAGCCACCGACCGTGGTTCCCGATGTCTGGATGCATGTCCAGGATCATCGCTCTGCAACGTCCCATCCGTCGGCGGCCCCTGATCGTGGGGTTCGCCGTCGCGGGCGCGCTGCTGCTCTCCGCGTGCCAGGCCGCCACGGTGACCCCGCGGGGCGAGGTGACCAACCCGACCATCGCGATCGGCCGGGACGGTGCCGCCTCCACCGTGCTGGGCGGCAAGGTGTTCTGGGCGTTCGGCGACACGTTCGCCCCCGGCGGCGGCGTCCGCAGCAGCGGGGCCTACGCCGACCGCAGCAACCCGACCCGGGTGACCGACACGCTGGTCGGCGGCCGGCCGTACCAGCTGGTGCCGTTCACCCCCGTCGAGGCGGCCGACAACGCCAGCGGCGACGGCAGCCAGTGGGTGATCTGGCCGACCGAGCTCATCAACACGTCGCCCGACAAGGCGCTGATCTTCTCCACCAAGTTCCACGCCACCGCCGAGGGCTGGGTGGAGCCGAGCCTCGTCGTCTCGGAGATCACGGCCGGTTCCACGCAGAGCCGCCGGCTCGCCGAGCCGATCACCGACCCACGGGGGAACTACGCCGCCGCCGTCTACCAGCGCAACGGCATGCTGTACCTGCACGACTGCGGCGGCGCGAACCTCGCCCCCGAGCTGGTCACCAAGACCGCCGGGGTGCTGCCCGGTCTCGGGCTCGGCAACCTCTCGCTGAACCCGACGCCGGGCCGCTGCCGCCTCGCCCGGGTGCCGCTCAGCCAGGCCACCGACGCCACCGCCTACCGCTACTGGACCGGCACCGTCTGGTCGACGGTGTACTCCGACGCTGTCGGCGTGGTCCCCGGGAGCAACAGCGGGCTGTCGATCGCCTGGAGCCCGAAGCTCAACAAGTACGTGGCCCTCTCCACCCCCGGGCTGTCGCACGAGATCCAGATGAGCACGTCGCCGCGGCCCGAGGGCCCCTGGTCGGCTCCCGCCACGGTGTTCACCGCCGAGACCGGGATCTACGCCACCCGCATCCACCCCCACCTCAGCACTGCCGACCTGGGCACGATGGGCGTCACCTACTTCCGCCAGGACCAGCCGAAGAAGCCGGGCGGCGTCGTGCTCATCGATCTGACCCCCGCCGGGTGACCGGGCGCCGCGGACCGACCACACTGGCCGGGTGACCCGGCCCCCCGCGATCGCCCCGACCGGGCTCCCGGTCGAGGCGGTCGCCGCCGCGGTGGCCGAGGCCCTCGCCGACCGGGGCACGGCCGTCCTGGTGGCCCCGCCGGGTGCCGGCAAGACCACGGTCGTGCCGCTGCGCCTCCTGGGGTCGCCGTGGCTCGGCGATCAGCGCATCGTCGTGCTCGAGCCGCGGCGGCTGGCCGCCCGGGCCGCCGCCGCCCGCATGGCCGAGCTGCTGGGCGAGGACCTGGGTCGCACGGTCGGCTACCGGACGCGGGACGAGCGGGTCGGCGGCGCGTCGGTCCGCATCGAGGTGATCACCGAGGGCATCCTCGTCCGCCGCCTCCAGAGCGATCCGTCGCTCGAAGACACCGGCCTGGTCGTCCTCGACGAGGTCCACGAGCGCAACCTGGTCACCGACCTCTCGCTCGCGCTCGTCGCCGACGCCCGGGGCGGGCTGCGACCGGACCTCCGGGTCCTCGCCATGTCCGCCACCGTCGACGCCGAGCGCTTCGCCGCCGTCCTCGGCGACGAGCGCGGTCCGGCGCCGGTCCTGCGCAGCGAGGGCCGGACGTTCCCGGTGGAGGTGGTGCACCGCCCGCCCGGCCCGCGCGACCGGGTCGAGGCCCACGTCGCCCGGCTGGCCGGTGTTGCCGTGGCCGAGCAGGCCGAGGGCGACGTGCTGGTCTTCCTCCCCGGGGCGTCCGCCATCAACCAGGTGGCCGAGCGCCTCCGGGCACCGGGTGCGCTGCCGCCCCATGTCGACGTGCGACCGCTGTTCGGCGCGCTGCCCGCGGCCGAGCAGGACGCGGCCCTGGCGCCGTCGCCCGCGGGCCGGCGCCGCATCGTGCTGGCCACCGACATCGCGGAGTCGAGCCTGACCGTGGCCGGCGTCCGCACCGTGGTCGACGGTGGGCTGGTCCGCGTGCCCCGCTTCGACCCGGCCTCGGGGCTGACCCGCCTGCAGACCGAACCGGCCTCCGCCGCGTCGGCCGATCAGCGGGCGGGGCGGGCCGGGCGCCTCGGCCCCGGCGTCGCCTACCGGGCGTGGGACGGCGCCGACGCCAGCCGTCGACCCCGGTTCCCCGTGGCCGAGATCGCGGTCGCCGACCTGGCGGGCTTCGCCCTGGAGCTGGCGGTGTGGGGCGCGGCCGTCGACCAGGTGCCCCTGGTGGAGCCCCCACCCGCCGGTGCCTACGCCCAGGCGGTCGGGCTGCTGCACGAGCTGGGCGCCGTCGACGACCGGGGCCGTCCCACCCGTCGCGGCCGCGACATGGCGGCGCTGCCGGTCCACCCCCGGCTGGCCGCCCTCGTCCTGGCGGCGGTGGAGCGGGACGCCGGCTGGACCGGGTGCGTGCTGGCCGCGCTGCTCGAGGAGCGCGACGTCGTCCGGGGCCGACCCGAGCAGCGGCCGGTGGACCTGGCCCGCCGGGTCCGAGCCGTGGCCGGCGACGGCACCGAGGGCCTCGACCTGGATCGCAGCGCGGCGCGCACCGTCCGGCGCCGGGCGGAGCAGCTGGCTCGGCGGGCGGGTGCCACCCGGGGCCCGCTCCACGCCGATGGGGTCGGACCGCTGGTGGCGGTGGCGTACCCCGAGCGCATCGCCCAGGTGGGTGGCCGCGGCTACCGGCTCCGAGGGGGAGGGGGCGGTGCCCTGGAGGCGGCCGATCCGCTGGCCGGTTCGCCGTACCTGGCCGTCGCCGTGGTGGACGACGGCCCCCGCGGCCCGCGGATCGCGCTGGCCGCGGAGCTGACCGAGGCCGAGGTCCTGGCCGCCGTCGGCGACGATCGCACCGAGACCACCGTGGTGGCCTGGGACGATCAGCGCGACGACCTCCGGGCTCGGACCGAGGTGCGGTCGGGCGCCCTGGTCCTGCGCTCGACCGACGGCGCCGCCGCGCCCGGCGAGGCCACCACCGCGGCCCTGCTCGACCGGGTCCGCGCCACGGCCGGATCCGTGCTCCGGTGGACCGCGGGCGCCCGCGTCCTGCAGGGCCGGCTCGCGTTCCTCCACGGTCAGGATCCGGGCCGCTGGCCCGATGCGTCCGACGCCGCCCTGCTGGCCACGCTCGAGGACTGGCTGGCCCCGCTCCTCCCCGGAGCGGTGGGCCGGCGCGACCTCGAGCGGGCCGACGTGACCGCCGCCCTGCGGACCCGGCTGGACCACGCCGCCGCCCGCGACCTGGACCGGCTCGCACCCACCTCGTTCGCCGCGGCCGACGGGCGCGCCATCGCCATCACCTACGACGACGGCACGCCCCGGGCGGCCACCCGGGTGCAGGACCTCTACGGCCTCGCCGTCCACCCGACCGCCGGCGGGACCCCGGTCGTGCTGGAGCTGCTGTCGCCCGCCGGTCGCCCCGTGCAGGTCACCGCAGACCTGCCCGGCTTCTGGGCCGGGTCGTGGAGCGACGTGCGCAAGGAGATGGCCGGCCGCTACCCGAAGCACGACTGGCCGGCCGACCCGGTCGCGGCCGCCCCCACCCGGCGGGCCAACCGGGGACGCTGAGCCTCACCCGCTCGGGGGAACCATCCGCGGCAGACCCGCCCTGGGGGTGGAAGGCTCGTGGGCAGGCCGGGGCAGGTGGGTCACCGATCTGCGGTGGCGTCGGTCTCAGGTCCCAGTGGTTCCCTGACACAGGAGGCAGTTCCATGACCCTGCAACGGCGTCTGCTCGCCGAGGTGTTCGGCACGTTCTGGCTGGTGCTCGGCGGATGTGGTGCCGCGATCTTCGCGGCGTCGATCCTCGACGGCGGCGGCAACGAGACCAACCTCGGCATCGGCTTCATCGGCGTGTCGTTCGCCTTCGGCCTGACCGTGCTGACCATGGCCTACGCCGTGGGCCACATCTCGGGCGGCCACTTCAACCCGGCGGTCACCATCGGTGCGCTGGTCTCGGGCCGCTTCGACAAGAAGGATGCGCTGCCCTACATCGTCGCCCAGGTCATCGGGGCCATCATCGCCGCCGGCGTCCTGTTCGTGATCGCCAAAGGCAAGGACGGCTTCGACATCGTCAACACCGCGCCGGGGGCCTTCGCCGCCAACGGCTACGGCGACCTCAGCCCCCAGGGCTACAACCTGGCCGCCTGCTTCCTGGCCGAGACGGTGCTCACCGCCTTCTTCCTGCTGGTGATCCTGGGCGCCACCGCCAAGAAGGCGGCGGCCGGCTTCGGCGGCCTGGCCATCGGCCTCGCCCTCACGCTGATCCACCTGATCTCGATCCCGATCACCAACACCAGCGTGAACCCGGCCCGCTCCACCAGCCAGGCCCTGTTCGCCGGCGGCGACTACATCCCGCAGCTCTGGCTGTTCTGGGTGGCGCCCATCCTCGGTGCGGTCATCGGCGGTGCCATCTGGAAGTTCTTCCTCGAGGAGGGCGCCGACGAAGAGGCGCTGGTCGAGGGGGTCGAGGTGCCGGGGAACGCCCCGGCCTGACGTTGCTCGCCGGCCCGGGCTCCCCAGCGTCGTGGGGTTCGGGCCGACGGCGGCGGTCCCGGTAGCGTCGGCGCCCATGGCCACGCCCCGGACCCGCACCCTGCTCGCGGTCGGCGCGGCCGCCGCCGCGGCCGGCGTGGTCTGGTACCGCCGCCGGGGCGAGGCGCCCGCCGGGTCGAGCCCCATCGGGGCCACCGGTCGGCTGCAGCGCTCCGCCATCATCGCCGGCACCGCCACCAAACTGGGCGGCGGGTGGGCGGTCGACCAGGCCCGTGGCGTCTTCGCCGACGCCGCCCGCAAGGAGGAGCTGGATCAGGCCCGCCAGCTCAAGACGGCCGAGGCCGTGGCGGACGCCCTGGGCAACATGAAGGGCGCCATGATGAAGCTCGGCCAGATGGCCAGCTACCTCGATCAGGGCATGCCCGAGCCGGTGCGGGAGGCGCTGGCGGAGCTCCAGCAAGACGCGCCGCCCATGGCCCCCGAGCTGGCGGCCCAGGTGGTGGCCGAAGAGCTGGGCCAGGGGCCCGACGTGCTGTTCGCCGAGTGGGACCCGGTGCCCATCGCGGCGGCGTCCATCGGCCAGGTCCACCGGGCCATGACCCACGACGGCCGGGCCGTCGCCGTGAAGGTCCAGTACCCCGGCGTCGACGCCGCCATCAAGGGCGACCTCGACAACGCCGGGATGCTGTTCACCGCCATGACCTTCCTGTTCCCGGGGCTCGACCCGGAGCCGCTGGTGGAGGAGCTGCGCGAGCGCATCATCGAGGAGCTCGACTACCGGATCGAGGCCGAGAACCAGCGGCGCTTCGCCGACGCGTACGAGGGGCACCCGTTCATCCGGATCCCCGCCGTGGTCGACGAGCTCAGCGCCCGCCGGGTCCTCACCACCGAGCTGGCCCCGGGCGTGCGCTTCGCCGAGATGATGACGTGGGGCCAGGAGGAGCGGAACCTGGCGGCGGAGACCATCTACCGGTTCGTGTTCGGCAGCCTCTACCGGCTGTCGGCCTTCAACGGCGACCCGCACCCGGGCAACTACCTGTTCGAGCGGGGCGGTCGGGTCACGTTCCTGGACTACGGGCTGGTGAAGCAGTTCACCCCCGAGGAGCTCCAGCCGTTCGAGGACATGATCAAGGCGATGGTCATCGACCAGGACGTCGCCGAGTTCCGGCGCATCGTCGGAGAGGTCGGGCTGCTCGCCCCGAACCCCGAGTTCACCGACGAGGCCATCGGCGACTACTTCGGCCACTTCTACGAGTTCGTCCGCGACGACGTGGAGCTCACGATGACCGAGGAGTACGCCAGCGAGACGGTCCGCCGCTTCTTCGACACGTCGGGGGAGCACGGCGAGATCATGAAGGCCGCCAACGTCCCCAAGTCCATGGTGATCATCCAGCGCATCAACCTCGGGCTCTACGCCATCCTCGGGCAGCTCGAGGCCACCGCCAACTGGCGGCGCCTGGCCGAGGAGCTGTGGCCGTGGACCGACGGGGCCCCCTCGACGCCCATGGGCGAGGCCGAGGCCCGGTGGCGCGCCGAGCGGGCTGCCGCGGACCAGGCTGCGGAGCTGCCTGGCTAGGAGCCGGACTGCTCCGAGCCGCTGGGCTCGGTGCCCTGGGCCGGGGGGCCGCTGGACCCGGGTGCTGCGGGCGCCTTGGCGGCAGACCGCTTCGGGTGCGGCGGGCGGCGTCGGAACCAGCGGGTGGCGCGGACCGCCACCTCGGTGGTGGCGGCGCCGAGTGCGGCCACCATGCCGGCCACGAAGAGCACGGCCGCGGGCTTGGTGCGGTCCGCCACCCGCGACCGGCACGGCTGGGCGTTGTTGGCCTTCGCCTCGGCCGGGGTGATGCCGGCGGGCGGGGCGGTCTCGCTGACCAGCTCGTTGACCCGACCGTCGAGCAGGAACCCGATGGAGGTGCCGCAGTCCTGGGTGGGGGTCTGCACCGGGAGGAACAGCAGCCCGAGCCCGATCAGGGCCACGACCACCCCGATGGTGGCGATGATGGCCGTCGCCTGGAACAGGCCCGAGGGCCCGGGCCGGGCGGCCGCAGGAGCGGGCTCGGCCGCGTCGGGAGTCGGTGCGGTTGCCGGGTCGGTGGCGGAGGTGGTCACGGAGCCTCACGGGTGGGGTGGGCGGCCAAGCGTAGGTCCGGTTCGGCCGGTGGCCCAGCGCGCCGCCGCCTCCCGGGTGGGAGGCGGCGGGCTGGCACTTGTTGGTTGCTGGGGGTGGAGCGGAAGCCACCACAGTGCTGTGTGCCCTGGACAAGCACACCGAGCATTGCGTGATGGAGGGAGGGAGTGGCTTCCGCCCCGGTACCCCGTCTGGCCGGTGGGGGCGATGGTTCCACCGGCACCTCAACCATCGGCGCTGTGACCGGGGAACTTGAGGAGATTTTCACTCTTCGTACGTGCAATGTCGCAGAGCGTGAGCAGGTGCTCGGATCTGGGCCCCGGGTACCCTGCAGCACGTGCTCACCCTGCTCGCCGCCAGCGACTCCGGCTCCTCCGGCGCCTTCCTCGGCGACGACCTCATCCCGTACCTGGTGCTGGCCATCGGCGGCGCCCTCCTCGCCGGGAACGTGGCCGCCATCCTCAAGCCGCCGGCCAAGCGGGGCGACGACGACCTCGATCAGGCGCCGCTCGCCCGCTCCGTGGTGATGGCCGTCCTCGGTGCCATCGCCGCGCTGTGGGCGCTGGCCTCGCTGCTGACCTGAGTCACCAGCCGGGCTGGTCCCAGCCGTCGGGCGTCCAGCCCTCGTCGGCCAGCTCGAACCCGGAGAAGTCGAACGCCGGGCTCACCGTGCAGCCCACCAGGGCCCACCCGCCCACGGGCCGCGCCGCCTGCCAGGCCCGGGCCGGCACCACCGCCTGGGGCTCCTGCCCGGCTGCCAGGTCCGGTCCGACGGTGAGCACCGCGTGGTCGTCGCCCTCCACGATGGCCAGCTCCACCGGAGCACCGGCGTAGTGGTGCCACGCCTCGGCGGCATCGACGCGGTGCCAGTGCGAGTGCTCGTGCGCGTCCAGCAGGAAGTAGATGGCGCTGCCCACGCCCCGACCGCCGTCTGCGGGCAGGTCCCGCCAGGTCTCCCGGTACCACCCGCCCTCGGGATGGGGCACCAGCCCCAGCTGCTCGATCACCTCGCCTGCGTCCATCGTCCCAGTGTGGCGCAGCCCACCGGGACCGTGCCGCCGCACGACGCACGACGCACGACGCACGACGCACGCGGCGGGGACTGGGTCAGGGCTCGGAGCTGAGGGCGCCGTCCTGGCCGGACTCGCCGGCCGCCTTCCAGCGGTCGCGGTTGGCCTTGGCGGCGGACCCGCCCTTGAACACGACGAAGCCGATCCCGCCGATCACCACGACCATGCCGCCGAGCAGGGCGAGCTGCTCCCAGCCGCCCCGATCCCCCGAGTTGGTGGGCTTGTGACCCGAGTTGGGCCGATCGATGATGTGCGGCGCGCCCGAGTCGGTGGTGGTGGGCTGCGGGTCGGTGCCGGGGTCGGCGAAGATCGCCATCAGCACGATGCCCACCACGAGCGAGCCGAACAGCACCAGCGCGCTCAACCAGATCGTCCGCCGGTCGAACGCCTCGCGGCGGCGGGTGGGCCCGGTGGTCGGCGTCGGCGACGCCATCGGCGTGGTCATCGGGGGAGGTGCTTGGCCGCCTTGAGCAGGGCGGTGAAGCGCTTGGCGTAGCCGGCGCCGTCGGTGCCCGGGGTCTGCAGCTTCTCGGCGGCGGCCGAGCGCACGGCCACGGTCTGCGACTCCGTGTACTTGAGCAGGCCCTCCTTGCCGTGGCGACGACCCACACCCGACGCCTTCATGCCGCCCATCGGCGCGTCGAGCGTGGCCCCCCCCGACGAGTAGCCGTCGTTGATGTTGACCGTGCCCGACATGAGCTGCTCGCCGATCTTGCGTCCCTTCGTGGTGTCGCCGCAGTACACGCTGGAGTTCAGCCCGTACTCGGTGTCGTTCACCGCCTCGATGGCGTCCTCGACGCTGGTGTACGGGTAGATCGACACCAGCGGGCCGAACGTCTCCTCGCGGTATACGTCCATCTCCGGGGTGATCTCGGCGAGGATCGTCGGCTCGTAGAAGAACGGCCCGAGCTCCGGTCGGGCCTTGCCGCCGGCCACCACCCGAGCGCCCTTGCCCACGGCGTCGTCCACGTGCTCGGTCATCTTCTCGAGCTGTGCGGCCGAGGCCAGCGCCCCGACCTCGGCGCCGTACTCCTGCTCCGCCCCGAGCTTCAGCCCGGCCACCCGCTCGGCGAACCTGTCGGTGAAGGTGGAGGCGATGGCCTGGTCCACGTAGATGCGCTCGATCGAGATGCACAGCTGGCCGGTGTTGGCGAAGCAGCCGACCGTGGCCCCCTCGACCGCCCGGTCGATGTCGACGTCGCCGGTGATGATCATGGCGTTCTTGCCGCCCAGCTCGGCCGAGAAGCCGATGAGCCGCTGACCGGCCTGGCCGGCCACGGTGCGACCCGTCTCGGTGGAGCCGGTGAACATCACGTAGTCGGTGGATTCGATGATGGCCGTGCCCACCGCGGTGCCGGGGCCGGTGACGATCTGCACCAGGCCCTCGGGCAGGCCCGCCTCCTCGAGCAGCTCGAACGCCCGGATCGCGGTGAACGGGGTCTGCGAGTCGGGCTTGATCACGATGCCGTTGCCGGCCACCAGGGCCGCCAGCGCGTCGGACACGGCGAGCACCAGCGGGTAGTTCCACGGCGAGATCACGCCCACGATGCCCTTCGGCACGTGGTGCTCCCGAGCGGTCACCAGGCCCGGCAGGGCGGTGAGGCGCTGCTTCGGCTTGAGGGTGCGGGGAGCGGTGCGGGCGTAGTACCGGGCCGTCACGGCCTGGTCCATGATCTCCTCGAACGCCCACACACGGGCCTTGCCGTTCTCGGCCTGGATCAGGTCGAGCATCTCGTCCTGCTTCTCCAGGATGAGGTCGTGGTAGCGGAGCAGCACCTTGGCCCGCTCCTTGGCGGGCGTGGCCGCCCAGCGCTTCTGCACCCGGCGGGCCTCGGCCACCGCGGCGGCCACGTCCTCGGCCGTGCCGATCGGCACCCGGCCGATCACCTGGCCGTTGAGCGGCGAGATCACGTCCCGCAGCTCCCGGCCGGGCGCCACGTCGATGCGGGCGGCGAGGCGGTCGGTCTCCATCCGGCCGGGGCGCAGGTCCCCGTTGGTGGGCGCCTCTGCGGCGTCGGGGCGGGCGTCGGTCGCGGTCATGGCGGGCCTCCTGGGGCCGTCGGCGGAATGCCTCGTGCTGGCCGTCCACGGTACCGGCCCCCCTCCCCGAGCACCCAGGCCGCCCGCCCGCTCCCAGGTCCACGACCCCACCCCTCCACTCCCACTCCACCCAGTCCGAACCTTCGACGCTCGTCGTTGCACCGCAACGGTTGGCGTCGAACGTTCGAGGTTGAGCGGGGGCGATGTCCGAAAAGCGTGCGGAACGAGGAGGGCGGCGCGGGCAGCATCGATCCCCGCCTCACCCGCCGGTGGGGCACCCACGACCACCCCTGATCACCATGGACACCACCACCACCATCCCCGTCGACTTCGCCGCACGCGTGGACACCTACGACGACCCCGTCGACCTGGTGTGCCTCTTCGCGATGCGCGCCTTCCTCGACGGCTCGCAGCCGATGGCCAAGACCCAGCGCCTCCAGCGGGTGCGGGAGGACGCGTCGCTGGTGCCGCCCAACATGGCCGTCGCCCGCCAGGCCACCACGGCCTCCACCCGCGCCCTCATGGCCGAGGGCCCGGGGTGGACGCTGGTGGCCAAGGTGTGGACCGACCGGACCGGGTACGTCACGGTCGTCGCCGTCAGCGAGGAGCTGGCCGCCGACGTCCTGGCCGCCGCCACCGAAGGCGCCGAGGAGCCGCCCGACCCGACCGACGAGAAGGTCGAGATCGGCTTCTGGCCCCCGCCGGGTGGAGCGGACGATCGAGACCCCGAAGTGGGACGACATCGCCCGCAACTACGAGGCCGCGGCCCAGGCCGCCGCCGCGCAGCTGATGGCCCTCGACGGTCCTCCGGCCACCGGTCGGCTCCTGCTCCTGCACGGGCCGCCCGGCACCGGCAAGACCACCATCCTGCGGTCGATGGCCCGGGCCTGGAAGGGCTGGTGCCGCATCGCCCACGTCATCGACCCCGAGCGGCTGCTCGGCTCGGCCGGCTACCTGCTCCAGGTGCTCAGCGACGAGGACGACGACGACCGGTGGCAGCTGGTGGTCCTCGAGGATTCCGACGAGCTCATCCGGGCCGAGGCCAAGTCGGGCACCGGCCAGTCGCTGGCCCGGCTCCTGAACGTCACCGACGGGATGGTCGGCCAGGGCTGCAAGGCGATGGTGTGCATCACCACCAACGAGCGGCTCGGACGGCTGCACCCGGCCATCACCCGGCCTGGGCGCTGCCTCGCCGAGATCGAGGTCGGCCCGCTGCCCGGCCCCGAGGCTCGGGCGTGGCTCGGTCGGGATCTCCCGCCCGGTCGGTCCGTCGCCACCCTCGCCGAGCTGTTCAGCTGGCGCGACGGCACCGAGCCGGTGTCGGCGGTCGACCCCGAGCCCGTGGTCGGCACCTACCTCTGATCCGCTCGGCCGAGGCCGACCCGGGAACTCCCTGGGTCGGCCTCGCCGCGTCCGGTGAGAATCGGACGGATGGAACGGCTGCCGGAACTCGTGGAGCACGACGAGCTCGTGCTGCGCCGCTGGACGGTCGACGATGCCGAGACCGTGGGCGCGCTCGTCGCCGCCAACCTGGAGCACCTGCGGCCGTACATGCCGTGGATCGCCGGTGAGCCGCTCCCGCTCGACGCTCGCCGGACCCTCCACGCGGACTGGGAGCGGCAGTGGCTCGCCGGGGGCGACGTGGTGCTCGGCATCTTCGAGGACGGCGTCGCCGTGGGCAGCACCGGTCTCCACCGGCGCCTCGGGCCGGGTGCGCTGGAGATCGGGTACTGGGTCGACGCCGGCCACCTCCGCCGGGGCATCGCCAGTCGGGCCTCGGCCGGCCTGACCGACGCCGCCTTCGTGCTGCCTGGCATCGACCGGGTCGAGATCCACCACGACCTCACCAACGTGCACAGCCGCCGCATCCCCGAAGCCCTCGGCTTCACCCTCGTCGGCAAGAGCACCGAACCGCGCTCGCCCCAGGCCCCGGCCGACACCGGCGTCGACCTCGTCTGGCGCACCACCCGCACCGAGTGGCTCGCCCGTCCCCGCCGCCCGTGACGAACGTTCTGTGATCAGGCGGAGGTTCCCCCGCTCGGGTCACCGAAGGTTCGTGGGTTCAGGCGAGGAGGGTGCGGGCGAAGGCGGCCTGGTCGTCGGTCTCGACGGCGCGCTCGCAGTAGGCGGTGCGGACCCAGGCCACGGCGTCGTCGGGGTCGGTGCCGCAGAGGATCGCCATCGCGGCGAGCGCCGTGCCGGTGCGGCCGTGGGCGCCGTAGCACCCGACCTCGACCCGCTCGCCGGATCGAGCCCGCTCGAGCAGGTCGGTCAGCGCGGCCACGACGGCCTCGCGGTCCGGCGGGACGCCGTAGTCCGGCCAGTCGAGGTGCTGGTGCGGCCACGGCGGGTCCCAGCGCTCGTCGAGGTACAGCCCGAAGTCGGGCGTACTCCCTCGGACGTACGGGTCATCACCGCCGAACGACACCGCGACGACGGTGGTGCCATCGGCGAAGGTCACGGGCGTCCGGTGCAGGTGCGACTCGAACTCGTGGTGCTGGTGCGCGGGGTCGGTGCACACCGCCGGCTCGGCCGCCGGATCCCAGAAGGCACCGCAGTCCCCGCACATCACCACCGCCCGCGTCTCCATGCGCCGGGACCCTACCGACCGCCCTCCCGCCGAACTTCCTGTGATGGAGCGGAGGGTCCCCCGCCTGATCACAGAAGGTTCGTTCGAGCGACCGGTGAGAACCGGCGCGTCAGGCGGGGTAGGGGGCGATGCTGGCGGGGTCGTCGAAGCGGATCGCGGCGAGCTGGGTGGCCTGGCCGACCAGGTTGCCGGCGGAGTCCCACAGCTCGCAGACCTCGTCGACGCGGCCGCCGCTCACCTGCTGGGCGTACATGCGGACCTGGAGCGGCCCGGGGGCGGGGGTGGCGCGCGGGTAGGTGGTGAGCGAGAGCGTGGGCCCCCAGCCCGAGAGCGAGATCTCGAACGTGGCCGGCGGGAGGGCGTCGAGGAAGAAGAGGAGGGCGAGCGGGTCGATCGGGCGGTCGTCGCCGAAGGAGATCCAGCCCTTGAGCTCGCCCCTGCCGCTCGGCTTTCCGGCGGCGAACGACAGGACCGACGGGTCGAGGCGCAGGTCCGAGCGCTCCATGATCGACACCTTGAACTTGTTGCCCGGCGGCTCGGCGGGAACCCGGACGCACTGGTCGCGGGGCGCCACCTCGAAGGGCTGCACCGACGACCACACCGGCGCGGTGCCGGCCTCGGGGAGCGTGCCCATGGTGAGGGTGACGTCGACGCACCGCGTCCCGTCCTGGCTGAGCGTGCCCCGCACCTGGCTGGCGCCGCGACCCATGCGGAGGATGTCGATGGCGATCGTGGCCGGCCCGGGATCGGGCGCACCGAGGTAGTGGGCGGTGGCGGCGAGGGCGTGGTGGTGGGCGCTGCCGGCGTCGGCCAGGGCCTCGCCGGCGGCTCGGGCCACGCAGGCGAGGAGGTAGCCGCCGTTGGGCTTGGGGCCGACCGTGAACCCGGCGTCGACGTCGATGTCGTAGGTGCCGTCGGCGGCACCGGGTTTCACCGTGGTGGCGACGTCGAACTCGTGGAGCGTGTCGTGGGAGGCATCGACCATGCGGTCACGCTACGACCGTGGTCGGTTGCATGAAAGAACCAACCCGGTGTCGTTGGTCACCCGCTCGCCGACCCCGCGGCACCGTCGTCCCGCTGCGGACACCCCCCGAACTTCGTAGGTGAGGGCGACCGTGCTGTCGTGCTCGGCTACCAAGTTCGGAGGGGGCGAGGGGGAGCGAGGTGCACCCCGGCGACGGAAGGGGTCAGGCCGCGTCCGACTCGAGGACGGCCTTCATGGCTTCGAGGGTGCGGCGCATGCCGTTGCGGTTGGTCTTCTTGCGGGCCCAACCGAAGAGGGTCCAGTAGATCTGCAGCGGGATCGTCTCGGCGAGGTGGAAGAACTCGGTGACCTCGGTGCCGCCCTGCGACGACTCCTGCAGCTTGTAGCCCCACGTGTTGACCGTGTTGCTGCCCTGCTTCACGTCGAACGTGAACCGCTCGTTGGGCTCACAGGTCACGACCTCGCAGGTGGACCAGTAGATCGGACCCTTCTCGTTGCGCTTCACGTGGCCGCGGAAGCGGGCGCCGACGGCGGGTCCC